>NZ_JIBB01000011.1:0-89095 GCF_000620525.1 Acinetobacter sp. UNC436CL71CviS28 | reverse complement strand
TATGACCGTGGACGCGAGATGTCAGAACATAAAATACTCGAAGAAGATTTAGGCATAGATGTATATTTCTGTGACCCACATTCACCTTGGCAAAAAGGCACATGCGAAAATATGAATGGTTTAATTAGGCAATATTTACCTAAAGGGATTGATTTAAATCAGGCAGATCAGCATTATTTAAATCAAGTTGCCATGTCACTGAATACTCGTCCTAGAAAGGCGTTAGATTGGCTTACACCATTAGAGAAATTTGCTCAGCTTGTTGATTATCATATGGCTTTTGAAACTGTCGCACCTCATGTTTGAATTCGCCATGATATAAGTTCCATTTTGCTCAGGTCTTCATAATTTATTGGTAATTTGATAAATAACTTTTTGTCTTTTTCTAGTAGTTTCAATAAAAGTGCATTCAGATCTCCCAATGGATCAAAAGAGAATCCCTTTTCTTTACTTACACTTAAATAGATATTTTTAGCTATACGCAAGTTACGGCTCATAGTAGTCCTTTTTATTTCAGAACATGAAATAAAGTTACTATGTTTAAAGGTAATAAAAAATTTAGGTTTAACGTATTGAATGCTATGAAGTGTACCTAGCGTAACTACATGGTTCTAAAAATCCATTAAAGCAATTCTTGTTTGATGCTATTGAAAGTTTAAGTGAAGAGTATAGCGTTTATGTATTCTAAATATATTGTGTAATTTAATTAATAACTAAAAGATAGATAACCTTGTTTTGTACCAAAGGTTAACTATCTTTTCAGCTAATTCATAGTCAAGAAGGATGTATAAAATAAAAATTGACTACCAATATTATGAGTAAAATAATTGCAGCTACGAGATAGGCATTGATTGTATTGAAACTCTTGATAAACTTTAAAATATTCATAATCTTTTAATTTTACATACACTTATTTGTAACCAATATTTTAACAAATGGTAAAATAATGTATCAAGCTTTTATAATTTTTAGGAGAGAGTATGGCTATTTTTTAGCCTCAAAGATATAAAAATACAATCTTTAAAATTAAAGAACCTTAAAAATTAAAGTGTATATTTTTTATCACAGAGTAGTGAATTAACTTTTTCCAAATTAAGTAGTTATAATTTCCTAATATTCTTGTTGTCAGCGATTTAATATAATAAACAAAACGATAAGCCAAACTTTTCACTTTATAAAAGGACATAATATTATGATATATCAAAATATTTTAGCACCTATTGATGGTTCTTCAGTCTCTATGGCAGCAGTAAAGCATGCGATTACACTTGCTAAAACATTTCAATGTCAGCTTTCAATTATCAGTATTGTTGCGGTTGACCCTTTCAAAGGAATTGATTTTTATAGTGCCTTACCTAATTTAAAAGATTACTATCTGGCCGCTAAGGCCGAGGCAGAAAAGCTACTAGATGAAGTAAATCAATTATGTATTGAACAGAATGTAAAGGCCGATACGCGTGTTGTTATGGGTGAAATACCGTCAGTTGGCATACTTAAAATAGCCGCAGAAGTAAAAGCTGATCTGATTGTAATGGGTTCTCATGGACATAAGGGACTACAAAAATATATGCTCGGCAGTGTAGCGCAAGAAGTTCTCACCAATACTGAAACGCAAGTGATGATTGTTAAACAGTAATATCTTAAATTATAATAATTTTTTCTAAAATCTTGCTAAGGCTATATTATTTATATTTACTATAAAATGATGCTCCGGCAGTGCAACACATCCGGAGCATCATAATTACACATAATCCACTTTATATATTAAGCATGCTGCTTAAAGTTTCAGATACGTTTTTAGATTTAACCCGTCCCTTAAGCTGCTGTAAAGTAGCCTGAACCTGAGTACGTTGCGGCTCAGCCAGTGTATACCACCGTGACAACGACTGAAGCAGACGAGAGCCTACAATCGGATTTTTCTCATCTAAATAAGCTGCGAGGTCTACTAGATAATCTACACCAAAACTCCAGGTATTGACCGGATTTGCATTTAGACCGCCGCTGACCGAACGGATCCGGTTAGGTGTACCTAAATCATAATCTGCATGGGAGGTCAAATAACGTAAAGTCTCTTCAGTGGCTTTTGGATGAGCTGCCTGCACCATAAACCATTGATCCAAAGACAAGGCTTCATCTTTAAATCGATTATAGTAATCCTGAAGTATTTCCTGTGCCTGCGGTGCATCATGCCAGACCAGCACACGTAAAGCGCCCAGACGCTCAGACATATTATGCGTATTTTGATACTGCTCACCTGCCCATGCAAATGCCAGCTCGTCACCTTGACGAGCCATCATCATCAACATGATATTTTTTAGTGCACGCTCTCCCATAGCTTGAGAAAAGTCCTGCTGTAAATCAGGATTAAGTGCCTGATATGTCTCTTGCCAGAATGAACCCAATTCACGGGCCAGTTCATTCAGTAAGGCTTCACGGCGCTCCTGAATAATGACCGGATTATAATCATGATCTATACGGCTACCCAGATAGTTTTCACTCGGCACATCGAGCAGTCGCGAAGCAAGTAACGGATCTTTCTGTACCATATCTGGCAGAGTATGGCGAATAGCCTCAATATAGATGTCGACCTGATGATTATCCAGCAAAATACGCTCAAGTAAGGTCTGGGTAGCTTGCCACTGGTTAAAGCCGTTAGTTTCATGCTGAATCAGAAAAGCCAGATCAGCATCGGAATAATCAAATTTCAAATTTACTGGCGCAGAGAAATTTCGCAGCAATGAGACAACCGGTTTTTCAGGAATATGGCTAATCTCAATCGAAGCTGTATCCTGATCAAACAGATAAACCCCATCTTTTACCTGATCTACAAATAGATCCGGAGATTGCAGTGTGTACTGCTCCCCTGTTTTCTGGTTAAAAAGCGCCAACGCGACTGGAATTGGAACTGATTTCAGGTTCAGATATTTTACGTTCGGCTTTATACTTTGCTTAAAGTTTAAACGGTAGGTTTGGGTTATACTGTTATATTCACCCTGTACCTCAAGTGTTGGTGTGCCGGGCTGGTTATACCACGTCAAAAATGCAGACAGATCTACACCTGAACCGGCAGTTAGCGCTGCAATCCAGTCTTCCACAGTAACAGCTTGACCATCATGACGTTTAAAGTACTCATCTGTTCCCAGACGGAATTTTTCTTTACCCAGCAAGGTTGCCATCATACGGTTAATTTCTGCCCCCTTTTCATATACGGTGGCAGTATAAAAATTATTAATTTCCACAAAATGGTCTGGACGTGGTGGATGTGACAATGGGCCCGCATCTTCAGGAAACTGATGCGATTTCAGTACAGCCACGTCATCAATTCGCTGTACAGCAGCAGACTGTAAATCTTCAGAGAAAGACTGGTCACGGAATACAGTTAAACCTTCTTTCAAACAGAGCTGAAACCAGTCACGACAGGTAATCCGGTTACCTGTCCAGTTGTGGAAATATTCATGGGCAATCACAGATTGCACCCGCATAATTGCAGCATCTGTGGTGTACTCTTCATCGGCCAGTACACAGGAAGTATTGAAAATATTCAAACCTTTATTTTCCATAGCCCCCATATTGAACTGGCTAACCGCCACAATCATATAGTTATCGAGATCATAGGCACGGCCGTAATGCTCTTCATCCCAGCGCATAGAATGCTTCAATGCTTCCATCGCAATATGGCACTTTGGAATATCTTTCTCTATAGCATAAATCTCAAGTGCAACATCTCGTCCTTCCGAGGTCACATAACGGTCTTTCAGAACTGCCAGATCACCAATTACGCAGGCAAATAAATAACTTGGTTTCTTGGTCGGGTCCTCCCAGATCGCGTAATGACGCTCTTCACCTGCTTCTCCGGTTTCAAGCAGGTTGCCATTAGCCAGTAGAACCGGATACTTTTTATCGGCTTCAACCCGTGTAGTAAAGACAGATAAAACATCTGGGCGGTCGGGATAATAAGTAATCTTGCGAAAACCTTCTGGTTCATTCTGGGTTACAAAGAGGTTGCCGGCTTTATAAAGACCCTCAAGCTGAGTATTACTTTCCGGATGAATAATTACACTGATCTGCAATGTAACCGTATCTGGTGCGTTTGAAATAGTCAGCTGTTCAGTATCTTGGTGATAGTCATCTGCTGAAAGCAGTTGGTCATTCATTTGAATCGATTTTAATTCCAGATCACGGCCTAAAAGTATCAGGTCACCTGCCGTTTGGCGTTGCACCACAAGAATTGAGTCAACCTGCGTATAATCATCATAGACCTGAATATCTAGCTGAACACTTTCAACCAGAAAAGCAGGCTTTTGATAATCTTTCAGATAGACCGTCTGGGTATCCTGAACAGGAGGTTGTGCTGCAATATTCATAGCTATTCCTTTTTTGACCGTATATCGGATCAGATCATTTTTATCAATACTTTTATCATACGCTGAACTTTAAACATATAGATACTCTATTCAACTTATGTAAGGCATGATTCAAGCTTTTCAATTCCTGAATGTCCAGTATTTGAGTAAATGAATATATAACTGATATCGTATTTATAGAAATATCTTTCAACCTTTGAATTAAAAGACCTGAAAGAATATCTCTACAAGTTTCGGCACCTTTTTCAGACAGGCTTGATATAATTCGTGCGAGCATCAGGCGATCGATTTTTGGAAAAAACACGGCATGAGTACCCTCTATTCAGTTCTGCATAAACAGCTTGATGAAAGTACACCTTGCCCGTTATGCCGCGCCTCTATGTGGTGGGTAGAAGCAGAGCAGCATGAACAGCCTGTAGAGTTTCATGAGTGCAGCTTCTGTGAACACCGGCTTTTTAAACAGCAGCAGCATACCTGTCACTGTGAAAGCTGTGGTAAGTCACGCAAAAAAATACTAAAAGAAACACGACTACAGGAACAACGTAAATATAAAAATAAACAGACTACTGAAATTGGCTTAGATCAGCTTAATTTTTTGCAAAAACTGTTTTTATTGAGCTTGCTAGACGACCGTATTCAAGAAAATGTACCTCATGATGAATACATTCATTGGGATCTGATCAAATACCAACCTATTACTCCTAACTACTTCTTTCAGAGCAGTCTGCTTAAACAGCTGGTCAAAGATCAGGTACTGGTATGCAGCGAATTTAGTGATGAGGCACAAAGCTATTATATTAATGTACGCCTTGATGGTTATTCCGAGCCAAGTTTATTCAGCATTACCCAGCAACTCCGGTACTGGTTTTTAAATAATCTGAGTTTGGGAATTCCATTTAAAAGTAGTGATGAAGTGAAAGAAGCCTTATATCTGGTACTTTATCAGGAAATTGTCTGTTTTATGCAGCACTACTGCCGTACATGGGGAATACAAATTTCGGGTAATAAAGGTTTTGCAACCTTTTGCTACCGTTTAATGGACTCTCTGGCAGTGGGCCAGATTTATTATATGATCCAGAATGCCTTGGAATACCTGCATAAGCATAAAGCCTTACAACCCCGCAATGAAAATTTTATTAATACCAACTTGCTGAAAAAAACCCTACAACAGTATCGGGAACGTGGCTTACAGGAAAAATGGGAAACCTGTACTTTACCACGCCCATCCAATATCCCCTTTAGCAAGATGAGCTATATCCTGCTGTTTAAATTCTTGGGTTATGATGATCAGATCTTTATTCAGCCAGTCTGGAAGGCTTGGAAAAAAATTGCACCACGTCTCGAATTTTACTCAACTAAACGCTGTATGTACTGTGGTTCTCATGAACTTGATGTAGATTACGATACAGCAGAATATGTCAGTCTGTTCTGTCGTCAGTGCAAACATCAGGACCACTATTTTATCCGCTAGGTATCAGCGCATCATATTTAAAGATTACATCAAGGTAAAAAATGAGCTTTACTGAACAAAAAAATACACTCCTCCAGCAGGTTATACAGGCATGGACGCGATTACAGGAACAGCAACCCTTGGTACAATGCATTACTAATAGTGTCGCTACCAATTATGCTGCGAATATTCTACTGGCAGCGGGCGCTTCACCAGCCATGATTGATAACCCTTTTGAAGCAGAAAGTTTTGCAAATGTTACATCAGCCTTGAGTATTAATTTGGGCACACCGACGACTGAACAGATGCAGGCCATGCTGATTTCAGCACAAACTGTTGATCATAAAAGTACACCTTGGGTACTGGACCCTGTAGGCTATGGACCAGTTTTAAAATGGCGCAGTAGTATGGTTGATCAGCTCTTGGCATTTAAGCCCTCAGTCATCCGGGGTAATGCCTCTGAGATCAGCGCACTCGCTGGTAAGCAGGTTGAGGCTAAAGGCGTAGACAGTACCATAAGCAGTCATACCGTTTACAGACAGGCACAATGTCTGCTTGTGCATAGTGAGTGTATTGCCATTTCTGGTGAAGCAGATTTTATTCTGTCACGCGAGCTTGGACTGGTCATACAGGTCAATGGTGGTAGCTATCTACAACCTAAGGTTACAGCCACAGGTTGTGCGCTGGGCGCACTGATTGCAGCTTATAGTGCAGTTACTACACCCACTATTGCAGCTCTGGCAGCCCACTTGCATTTTGCTATTGCCGGCAAACTGGCATATGAGAAAATTGCCAGTGTGGGTAGTTTTAATGTGGTCTTTATGGATTATATCCACACTCTCAATAGTGAAATGCTACTACAATATGCTGATTTTCAGCTGATTGATTTCTAGATAGAAATTCCGGCTAAATATCTTCATATTGCCAATTTAATTCATATATTTTTAACAGTTTACTATCTGTTTAAGATAATTTTCTTTATCCATCTCTAATAACTGTACACACAGCTGGATCTGCAGGTCATTATCTGTCTTATAATAGTCCTGCTGTGTAAGCACATGCATTAAAGCCTCTCGGACCCGCTGTTTCTGTTCATTTGTACGGCCATTGAACAGGGAAAATTCAACATATATATATGCTTGTGAACTGTCTCCTTCACCAATCAGGAAATCTTCATTGCAATAAAGACGTGCCTTAATATCATTCGGATGGAACAGTTTACTTTCAATTAATACCTGGTTAATCCGTTTAAGCAGTTTGGGACGGTCTAACTATTCTATATTTGCGGAATATTCAACAACAACATGTGGCATAACGCTTCCTGCTGGTTCTATATATAATAACTTTTGAATTTTTCAGGTTCATTCTATAAAAAGCAGGGCCAGACGGACCTGATCATAACCCATACGTGGACTGGTCGCTTCAACAATAGGACGTAATTTAATCGAACCATCATCATTAAAGTTTTCACTGCGCTTGCTCTTTTGCAAACGTTTATAAAGTTTGCGTACCTGCTCGACCACTTCCTCTCCCGGATGGGCAACTGAAATATCGAGTCCCTGTTCTTTATGCAAGCGTGCCAGATGATTGATCACCGTCGCTGCTGTTAAACCGCGTTCCTGTGCAATATCCTGAATATCATAACCATCTTCAAATAAAGCCTTGGTTTCATCAAGCGTAGCAGAACCATAATTCGGCTTATTTCCTGCTTTGGCAATTTTTTTCTCATTGCGCTGGATTTCGGTTTCATTAAGTGTACCACCACAATGCCGGATAAAAGCCTTATGCTGCGCTGTTAAATCTGTATCGGCAAAATGGGTCTCGGCTTCTTGAGAAAGTTCCTGAAAACGGCGATCTGCTTTAATAGCTAAACTGTCCAGTTCCAAAGCCTGGTCATTAAATCCTACCAGTTTCAAGCCTTCCAGTGATTTTAGCCGGGACAATGCCACATAACCTTGACCCTTTTCAAAAGTATGGCTCAGATTAATTTCTGCGGCTTCTAAAGTCATTCCTTGGCTTTTATGGATCGTAATAGCCCAAGCCAGACGTAAAGGAATTTGCTGAAAACTTGCAATAACCTTTCCGGCTTCATTTTCAATTGACCAGGTTTCTGGGGCAACAAGCAGTGTTGTATCATCGGTCAGCTTGACTTTCGGTAACAGGCCATGTTCATCATCTTCTTCAAAACCGATCACTTCACCCAAACTGCCATTAATATAGCCCAGATCAAAATTATTTTTTACAAACATCACTTTGGCATGCTTTTTTAAAGTGAGATTTTCGGGAGCGCGCACTGATGATTTTAAAGTCTCTACCAGCTTTTCATTACCGTCACATACAGCTTCAAACTGGTGTTCGTCGCCTTCGATGGCATTCAGATGCTGGTAGTTTAAGCTGTCTACATCCATATTGTGGGTATAGAGACGGGTAAAGGTTTCTCCAATATCATGCTGTCGGGACTTTTTTAAAGCCTGAATATGCTGCGGATGAATTCGCTGGGCACGTATTGCATTTAATACCTGATTCAGGACTTCGTCGTCCTGACGATGCTGCTCGGTCAGATAACAGACGCGGAACTTGGCTTCTACCCAGGCATCAGACATAAAGCAGAATTTATCACGATTACGCTCATCATTTTTGCCAACCGGGGGGAGCTGAAAAAAATCGCCTGCTGCAATCACCTGAATACCCCCAAATGCGGCGTCAGATTCTTTGAAGTATTTCAATACCTGATTAACGAGATTGAGCTGCTTCGCATGCAACATGGAGATCTCGTCAATAATCAGCACCTGCGCATTTTCAAGATGCTCCTTGAGGTATTTGCGCTCTTTCATGCGCTTTAGATCATCATCACTTAAAAAATCTTTAATACCGATGCCTGCCCAGGTATGAATGGTCATGCCATTCATATGTGTCGCGGCAATACCGGTTGAGGCAGTAATTGCTACCGGGACTTTTCGTGCTTTCAGGTAGTTAATGTACTGGTTGAGCGTATAGGTTTTTCCTGCACCTGCCGAACCTGTCAAAAAGACATTTTCACCCGCTTTCATCAGTTTAAGTGCAGTTTCTTGTTTCATAACCCGGATCATTTCATAAGAGCGTGCATAGCTTACCGGCTTTTCACTAAAAATTAAATCTGCCTGTCATGCAACAAATTCAAGTATTTGATTTTTAAATTTTTACCTTGGACAAAAAATGGTAGGTATTTGGTAGGTGCAAAAAACACTTAATTTTTTTAATACTATGCTTAAGGTGAGGGTCACCTGTAAACAACAATGATAGAAGAAGGAATCTCTTCATGGCTTTTAAAAATATTGCAGATCAAACTAACGGTTTTTATATTCCTTGTGTATCTTTATTTGGTCCAGGCTGTGCAAAGGAAATTGGTAGCAAAGCACAAAATCTGGGTGCAAAAAAAGCTTTAATCGTGACAGATGAAGGCTTATTCAAATTTGGTGTAGCGCATACGATTGCCGGCTACCTAACCGAAGCTGGAGTAGAAAGCCACATTTTTCCAGGTGCTGAACCTAATCCGACTGATATAAATGTGCATAAAGGCGTCGAAGCATACAATGAAAATGGCTGTGACTTTATTGTATCTCTAGGCGGCGGTTCTTCACATGACTGTGCAAAAGGTATTGGGCTTGTCACTGCTGGTGGCGGTCATATCCGTGATTATGAAGGTATTGATAAAAGTACCGTACCAATGACGCCACTGATTGCAATCAATACTACGGCAGGCACAGCATCTGAAATGACCCGCTTCTGTATCATTACCAATACAGATACCCACGTTAAAATGGCAATAGTTGACTGGCGCTGTACTCCCCTGATTGCGATTGATGACCCTAAATTAATGATGGCTAAACCTGCCGGCTTGACTGCTGCCACAGGTATGGATGCCCTGACTCATGCCGTAGAAGCTTATGTCTCGACTGCAGCAAATCCGATTACAGATGCCTGTGCTGAAAAAGCAATCAGTATGATTAGCGAATGGTTGCGTCCGGCAGTCGCCAATGGTGACAATATTGAAGCCCGTGATGCCATGAGCTATGCGCAATATCTGGCTGGTATGGCGTTTAATAATGCATCTTTAGGCTATGTACATGCTATGGCACACCAGTTAGGTGGTTTCTATAACCTGCCGCACGGCGTATGTAATGCCATTTTATTACCACATGTGTGCGAATTTAACCTGATTTCCTGCCCAGACCGTTACCGGAAAATTGCAGAACTGATGGGTGTAAATACTGAAGGCTTAACAGTGACTGAAGCAGCTTACGCTGCAATTGATGCAATTCGAGAACTTTCTACCTCAATTGGTATTCCATCAGGTTTAAATGAGCTGAACGTAAAAGAAGCTGATCTGGCTATTATGGCCGAAAATGCGCAAAAAGATGCCTGTATGCTCACCAACCCACGTAAGGCAACACATGCACAGGTGGTAGAAATGTTTAAAGCGGCGATGTAAGTCAATCCTCCAATCAGTGACTTGCTGTACGTTTAAGGAATATCAGTACTTTGATATTCCTTTTTTTAGCTTATACATTTTTGAGGTCGTTTCAGGAATTGACAAAATTGCTCATTTCATCAAGCATAAGGAAAATAACAACACCTTATAATCTTTCTTATGACTTCCCCAAAAACAGCAATAAACTACCAACCAGACGTGCTAGGTGAAGGCTACCAGCAGCTGCGCCTACATGTACAAGCTCATACCTCCGGCCCGGTAATTGCGACGTTAGTCCGTAAAAAGGCCGCTCAAGCTACCCGCAAGGCTGTGCTTTATATTCATGGCTTTCTGGACTATTTTTTCCAAACTGAAATGGCAGAGCAATTTAACCAGCATGGCTTTGACTTTTACGCTGTTGATCTGCATAACTATGGCCGATCATATTTGCCTCATCAGGAACTCTACCGTGTTAAAGAGCTAGAGGAATATGATGCTGAGATCACTCAGGCACTGCTACAGATTCAGCAGGAACAGCATGATATGGTCCTGCTGGCAGGTCACTCAACTGGCGGGCTGATCAGCACTTTGTATGCAGCTCATTACCCAGAGCATCCTCTAATTAAGGCTCTGTGGCTAAACAGTCCATTTTATGATTTTAACCTGTCAGCTATTGAGAAAAAATTTGGTTTGCCGGCGCTGAGTCAGGTGGCTAAATATTTGCCTAAATTACGCTTTCCAAGTGGCTTAAACCGTTGGTATGTCCCGAGTCTGCATCAAAAGTGGTATGGTGAATGGGTTTTTGATCTGAACTGGAAACCTCAGGCTTATCCAAAGGTTGAATTAAGTTTTATCCGCGCTATTTTTGAAGCACAAAAAGAAATTCATCAGGACATAACAATCAGGGTGCCTGTACTGGTTATGCATTCTCACCAGACTAAGAATCCGAGACGCTGGAACAAGACTGCACTCAATAGTGATGTAATTCTGAATGTCAGAGATATCAAAAAATATGCACAAAAGATTCAGGGTAAGGTAACCATTCAAACTATAAAAAATGGCTTACATGATCTGGTGCTATCACAAAAACCTGTACGTATGCAGGTCTACAGACAATTGTTTGACTGGTTAGACGAACAGGAACTTTAACAGTTTATTGCTGTATTTCTCGGTATTTCAATACTAACTGATGGGCAGGATGGCCGGCAGGCAAGAGATCGGCCAGCCGTTCAATGGCGTCAATTGCTTCCGGGACGTGGGCAATATGCTTAAGCAGTACATCGCTCTGATTCGACTGGAAAATTGCTTCACTTAAACGTGATTCAAGACAGTCACGCCAGGCACATAAAAATGGGCTTTCGGTCTTTGCTAGGAAAATTCCACGACAGGCCTGAATCGCTGTTTCAACATAACCAGCGTCGAGTGCCTGTTCAGCCTGCAAAAAATCTGCTTCAACCTGCGCCAGCAAGCGATAAGGACGCGAACCCAGCATTCCCCCCAGTACATCACGTAATTGTGACATTTCTGCTTTTAAGGTTCCCATGCTGATCTTGCGCTCACCATAGAGTGCCTGATGCAAATTATCCAGATTTAAGCCTTGAGGACATAAAGCCAAAATGGCTAAAATCTCGATTTGCCGTGGTGTAAGAACCAGCCCTTTACCATTAAAAATAACTTTTGGTACAGCAAAGGCACGAATATACAAGCGCTGTTTCTGATGTTCAATCAAAGCAGTTTGAATAATCGATGCGCAGCGTTCTGCGGCCAGCAGCCCCAGACTGTTATGATGATCCCAGGTTGTTGATAAATCAATCACTCCCAGAACCTGTCTGGAATACGGATCAATCACAGGTGCTGCATAACAGACCCAGTCATGAATAGACTCCATATAGTGCTCATTAGAGAACACACAGGAAGACTGCTGGGTTTTTAAACTTAAAGCCAGCGCGTTGGTTCCTACAAGTTCTTCACGCCATTGCCCGCCTTCAACGAAATGCACTTTTTCTGCTGCATTACGCATTTGTCCACTCGATGCTGACCAGATAATTGTACTTCCGATGTCCCCTACCGCAATCACCATGGCAGACTGTTCAGCTACATGACGTAAATCTTCAGCACAATGTTCCAGCGCAAACTTTAAGGGATTAGCAGAGCCTGGAATATATTTTAAATCTTGCAAGGGCGCAGCTACCCGGCCTTTAGGTATCTCGGCTGTAGCCGAACGCTGCCAGGAACTAAGTATACTCTGACTGAGCTTCTGGGCATTTCCAGGCGATAGACTGCTACTGTGCCTAAGCTTTTCAATGGTACTACGTTGTTGCTGCAGGTCTTGTTTTGTAAACATTTGTACATTCCTTGCAAATTGTCACTTTTTCCAACCTTTCTCCAACCTTATTTTTTATATGCTAAATAAATAGTATGCGAAAGTAGCCTTATACCAAAGCGGTATAAAAATTCGCAGCTACACAAATTAAATTATAAGCAAAGGAAGATAAACATGCGTTATGCCGATCCTAATCAACCTGGTTCAAAAGTTCAGTTCAAAGCTCAATATGACAACTTCATTGGGGGAGAATGGGTAGCTCCGGTAAAAGGAGAATACTTCGAAAATATCTCGCCAGTCGATGGCAAAGTCTTTACTAAAGTTGCCCGCTCTTCTGTTGAAGATATTGAACTTGCTCTCGATGCCGCGCATAAGGCCAAAGAGCAATGGAATCGCTCGTCACCAACAACACGCTCAAACCTGCTTCTCAAAATTGCAGATCGCCTAGAAGCCAACCTTGAACAACTCGCTGTAGCAGAAACCTGGGATAATGGCAAGCCTATCCGTGAAACCCTAGCAGCCGACATTCCACTGGCAATTGATCATTTCCGTTATTTCGCCAGCTGTATCCGTGCTCAGGAAGGCGGAATTTCTGAAATTGATGAAGATACTATTGCCTATCATTTTCATGAGCCGCTTGGTGTAGTCGGCCAGATTATTCCATGGAACTTTCCCATCCTGATGGCAGCATGGAAGATTGCACCTGCGCTAGCAGCCGGTAACTGTATCGTACTAAAACCGGCTGAACAGACACCAGTCAGTATTCTGGTCCTGGCTGAACTGATCCAGGACCTGTTGCCGGCAGGTATTCTAAACATTGTAAATGGTTATGGTGTTGAAGTAGGACGCCCGCTTGCAACCAATCCGCGTATTGCAAAAATTGCTTTCACTGGCTCAACCCAAGTGGGCCAGATGATTATGCAATATGCAACCGAAAATATTATTCCGGTTACGCTGGAGCTTGGCGGTAAGTCACCAAACCTGTTCTTTGCTGACGTTATGGATCAGCAAGATGACTATCTGGAAAAAGCTTTAGAAGGCTTCACCATGTTCGCGCTGAATCAGGGCGAAATCTGTACTTGTCCGTCACGTGCCCTGATTCAGGAGTCAATTGCTGACCAGTTCCTGGAAATGGCCATAGAACGTGTTAAACGCATCAAGACAGGCCACCCGCTAGATACTGACACCATGATTGGGGCGCAGGCCTCTCAAGAGCAGCAGGATAAAATTTTAGGATGTATTGCTACCGGACGCGAAGAAGGTGCTCAGGTACTGGTAGGTGGTGGACAGCGTAATGAGGTGGGTCAAGGCTTCTATATTGAACCAACGATCTTCAAGGGTGATAACAGCATGAAAATTTTCCAGGAAGAAATTTTCGGTCCTGTGCTGTCGGTAACTACTTTTAAAGATTTTGATGAAGCCATTAAAATTGCCAATGATACAATCTATGGTCTAGGTGCAGGTGTCTGGTCACGTTCAGCCCATACTTCCTACCGTGCTGGCCGTGCGATTGAAGCAGGTCGTGTCTGGACTAACTGCTATCACATCTACCCTGCTCATGCTGCCTTCGGCGGATACAAGAAATCAGGAATTGGCCGTGAAAATCATAAAATGATGCTTGATCATTACCAGCAAACCAAGAACTTGCTGGTAAGCTACTCAACCAAACCAGCTGGCTTCTTCTAGGAATTCCAAATTGATTTATTTACGGCTACCTCAGGTAGCCGTAAATCTTTTCCCATATTGAACTTTTACTAATTTATAAATCTAGCAAAATAATAAAACTGCTACTCAAACAGAATGGTATATCAGGCTTGGAAGCCTGCTTTAGATCTTGGTACTAAAATTGCTTTTATGACCAGATCAAACATAATAAAAAATGGAGTACATTATGAACAATCCAAAGATTGTCGATGCAACTGCTTCTTCTACCCTGCCCACCCAAGAAGAATACTTTGCCAAACGGCAACTTAAACAAGGTGCAGTCGGCTGGCTGCTGCTGGTCGGCTTAGGTGTTGCCTATGTGATTTCAGGAGATTTCGCCGGATGGAATTTTGGCCTCGCACAAGGTGGCTGGGGCGGTATGTTTATTGCGACAGTAGTAGTGGCAGTCATGTATCTGTGCATGTGTCTCTCTATGTCAGAAATGGCCACCATGTTGCCTACCGCCGGAGGAGGCTACAGTTTTGCCCGTACCGCATTCGGACCTTTTGGCGGATATCTGACCGGTACTGCTATTCTGATTGAATACTCCATTGCACCTGCAGCCATCGCCTGTTTCATTGGTGCATATTGTGAATCATTGTTTGGTGTGGGTGGCTGGATCATTTATCTGGTGTGTTATCTAGTCTTTATGGGCATACACCTTAAAGGTGCTGGTGAGGCATTAAAAATTATTTTTGTTATTACCGCGATTGCTGCTGTGGCATTGCTGGTCTTTATTATAGCCATGATCCCGCACTTTAACAGTGCAAACCTGTTTAATATTGCAGTATCTGACAAAGCCGGTGCCAGTGCTTTCTTACCGATGGGTTATTTAGGAATATGGGCTGCCGTACCTTATGCCATCTGGTTCTTTCTGGCAGTCGAAGGTGTACCGTTAGCTGCTGAAGAAGCCAAAGACCCAACCCGCTCCTTACCCCGTGGTCTGATTGGTTCAATGCTGATACTGGCAGCATTTGCCCTGCTTATTTTGTTTTTAGGTGCTGGCGCAGCTGGAGCAAACCAGTTAAAAGACTCTGGAGCTCCCTTGGTGGATGCCCTGGTTGCCGTATATGGTGAACATACCCGGCTTGCAGGTTTTGTCAACTTTGTTGGACTGGCAGGTCTGATTGCGAGTTTTTTCTCTATCATTTATGCCTATTCTCGTCAGATTTTTGCGTTGTCCCGTGCCGGTTATCTGCCAACATCTCTCTCTTTAACCAATAAAAATAAAGCTCCCTATCTGGCAATTATCATTCCTGGAATTATTGGCTTTGCCCTGTCCCTTACTGGTGAAGGTGATTTGCTGATTCTTATGGCTGTTTTTGGTGCGACTATTTCTTATGTTCTGATGATGCTTTCACACATCAAACTGCGTCTATCTCGTCCAGATATGGATCGGCCTTATAAGACTCCAGGTGGAATAGTGACATCAGGTATTGCTTTGATACTGGCCTTAATTGCAGTCATTGCAGGTTTTCTGGTTGATCCAAAAGTCTGGTTTATAGCAGCAGGAATTTATATAGCTTTTATTGTCTATTTTCTGGTTTATAGCCGCCATCGGCTGGTACAGGGAACACCTGAAGAAGAGTTTGAAAATATCAGAAAGGCAGAACAGGAACTTTAAAAAGGGATAGATTCTTATGCGTTATCAGACCACAATCGCTCAACAGAACTATATTTTTCCAGATCTAAAGACTCTGATGGCTAAAGCTTCACCGCTACGTTCGGGAGACGAACTGGCTGGAATCGCTGCGCAAAATGCAACCGAGCGAGTCGCTGCACAAATGGCTCTCGCTGAAGTTCCATTAAAAAATTTTTTAAATGAAGTGTTGGTCGATTATGAAACTGATGAAGTAACTCGGCTAATTATTGATGAACATGATGCACAGTCTTTTTACCCGATTGCACATTTTACCGTAGGTGACTTTAGAAACTGGCTGCTCAGTGCAGAGGCAACTACTGAAAAACTGCAGGCACTAAGCCCGGGTTTAATACCAGAAATGGTGGCAGCGGTTAGTAAAATCATGAGGAATCAGGATTTAATACTAGTAGCCAGCAAATGTGAAATTATTACCCGCTTTCGTAATACCGTAGGCTTAAAGGGCCGTCTTTCTACCCGTTTACAACCAAACCATCCTACAGATGACCTGCTCGGTATTTCAGCTAGTATCTTGGATGGACTCATGTACGGCAATGGTGATGCAGTCATTGGAATTAATCCTGCGACTGACAATTTACAGAATCTTTCTGAGCTTTTAAAACTATTGGACCATATCATTCAGGATTATCAGATTCCAACCCAGTCCTGTGTATTGACCCATGTCAGTTCAGGCATTCATCTGGCCAACCAGAATGTTCCGGTTGATCTGATGTTTCAGTCGATTGCCGGTACTGAACTTGCAAATCGAGGCTTCGGAATCTCACTGGCCATGTTACAGGAAGGCTATGAAGCCGCCTTAAGCCTTAAGCGTGGGACAATAGGGCAAAATGTCATGTATTTTGAAACTGGTCAAGGAAGTGCCTTGTCCAGTAATGCTCATCACGGGGTTGACCAGCAGACCATTGAAACACGGGCCTATGCGGTTGCACGCAAGTTCAATCCTTTTTTAGTAAATACTGTAGTTGGCTTTATTGGTCCAGAATATCTGTACAATGGCAAACAGATTATCCGTGCCGGTCTGGAAGACCATTTCTGTGGCAAGCTCATGGGTTTACCTATGGGGTGTGATATTTGTTATACCAATCATGCTGATGCTGATCAGGATGATATGGACACCCTGCTGACCTTACTGGCCACAGCAGGAATCAATTTTATTATGGGAATACCGGGTTCAGATGATGTTATGCTGAACTACCAGACTACATCTTTTCATGACGCTTTATACGCTCGCCAGCTTTTAGGATTACAGCCAGCACCAGAGTTCGCTCACTGGCTGGAGCAGCAAGGAATTCTCCGTCAGCAGCACCAACAGATTGAATGGGCAAAGCAAATGCCCGAACAGTTCTCCAGACTTCTAAAATCATAAGGAGAAATGATGAAACTTTATCCGGACACCCACTATTCTGCTGCCTTGCATGAAAATGACTGGGCACAGCTCAAACGTTTTACAGATGCCCGCATTGCCTTGGGACGCGCAGGTTGTAGTATCCCCACAAATGAGCTTCTAAAATTCCAGCTAGCACATGCACAAGCTAAAGATGCCGTGTTGTGTCAGCTTAATATTCCCAAACTTCAGCAACAGCTTGAGCAGTTAGAGTTAGAACACATACATGTGCAAAGCCAAGCCAGCAATAAAGAGCTTTACTTAAAACATCCTGATCTTGGCCGGGTACTGTCTGATGAATCGCGGACATTAGTCAGAGAATATGTAACAAAGTCAGCTCAAACATTCGATGTAGTTATTGTCGCAGGCGATGGTTTGTCCGCTTTGGCAATTGAAGAAAATGCCATACCTTTTATACAGTTAATGCAGCAGGAAGTGCAACAGCAAGGCTGGTCGCTTGCACCGGTCATTCTGGCTACAGGCAGTCGGGTTGCTCTAGGGGACGAAATTGCACAAACGCTTCAGGCCAGAATGTTGATTATGCTTATTGGTGAACGTCCAGGTTTAAGTTCCCCCGACAGTATGGGCGTTTATTATACCTGGCAAGCTAAAACTGGCTGTCAGGATTCTGCCCGAAACTGTATTTCCAATATCCGCCCTGCAGGGCTCTCCCTGCATGTAGCTGCTCAACGTTTAATAGCGCTTATGCAAAAATCAGCCCGGCTTCAACTTTCAGGTGTCCATCTGAAAGATGAACATACTCTAAATACTGAAATAAAAAATCAGTCTGTAAAATAACTTTTTTGACCTCTTCAATTATTCATTAAAAATAGTGCTCTGCTTGAGCACTAATTCGCCTTAGAATATTGCCAACCGAGAATACGAATTTAAACAATGTCAAAGCAATCTGTATTTCCTAAAACTATTTACGTTGTTCAACATGTTGCCTTTGAAGATCTAGGATCACTGGAAGATCTTTTTTATCAACTGGGGTATCGTGTACGTTACTTTGAAGCTGGCGTAGATGTGCTTGAACCGGCATTCTTACATGCAGGTCTAACCATTATTCTTGGCGGCCCAATTGGTGTATATGAAACTGAAGAATATCCGTTTTTACAGATCGAGATTGATCTTTTAAAGCAGCGGCTTGCATCCGAGCTGCCTACTATCGGTATATGTTTAGGAGCACAATTGATTGCCTATGCCTTGAACGCTAAAGTCTATGCAGGCCCGCAAAAAGAAATAGGTTGGAGTACACTGCTCTTAAATGAGACAGAGGATAATCCATTAGCACCTTTAGCAAATACGCCTGTTCTGCATTGGCACGGCGATACATTTGATTTACCGGCTGGTGCTACTTTACTTGCCAGTTCTACTTTATATAAAAATCAGGCTTTTTCCCTCGGCAAAAATATTCTGGCGCTACAGTTTCATCTTGAAGTTGCCGGAGATTCTTTTGAGCCTTGGCTGGTGGGACATACCTGTGAGCTAAAGCAGGCGAAACTCTCTATTAACCAATTGCGTGCTGACCATGAGCAATATGCAGATGAGCTTGAACAGCAGTGTGCACTTGTTCTTCAAAATTTCCTGAATGGACTTGAACAGACAGTGAATAAATAAGTTCTTTTGGCAGCCTATACTTTCAGATTATTTATATTTTTATAATTTAAAATATAAAAAAGCGCCCGACTGGGCGCTTTTTCAGCCTAGAAAACATCTATTATTTTTTAGGTGTTGCCTGAGCTACAGAAGCTTCAGTCGTAATTTGTACAGTGATTTTATCACCAACATTCGGGACATAGCTTGCAATTCCGAAATCAGAACGCTTAAATGAAGTCGTAGCATTAAAACCAATCGATTGAGCTTTGGTCATTGGATGCTCGCCTTGCTTATTTAACACAGCATCTAGTACAACTGGTTTAGTAATTCCTTTTACCGTCAGGTTACCGGTAATTTTAAAATGCTTCTTGTCTTTTTTAGGTTCGACTTTAGTACTTTTAAAGGTAATAGTTGGATATTTTGCAGCATCAAACCATTCAGCTTTAGCCAAGTGTTCATCTAAAGCCTTTACATTCGTATTCAGGCTGGAAACAGGAATAGTCACATCTACAGATGAGTTGGCAGGTTTTGCGTTATCTACCTTAATTGTACCCTGAATATTAGAAAAATTGGCATACGGTGTAGAAAAACCAAAATGGTCCCAAGAAAACACTGTCGCAGTATGTGTTGGATCAATTTTATAATCCACCGGTTTAGCCATGCTTAAAGTAGTTGTAACTGCAACTGCCAGACCTAAACCAAAAACTTTTAAAGATTTCATTTTTTATAACTCACTAGAAGAATAAACATTATTGTAGAGATTGAAAAATAAATTACAGTCTTATGCTTAAAACGTACCGTCTCATATATAGAACGTATAAAAATCATCATTATGAAGAAGAATTTAAATAACTCTTCTGTTCACTTAATTTAATCTTTACAGTAACAAAGAGTCAGTAAAATTCGTATATTTTTTGTTTTTACAATTCTAATAAGATGGTTGAGTGTAGTTCACCAGATTTTTTCTTTAACTCATCTCGAACCAGTCTGTTCTATTAATTTTTATAGTCTTCTATAAATTTTTGTCTCAGCTTCAAATATAATTCATGCTGTTTTGCCATATCCCATTTCTCTTTAAAAATACGTGCTGCCGCAGCTTTAATTGGATCCTCAGTATCGCGTGGTAATGCCTGCCGGCCATGAGCGCCACTAAGACCTTTTTTGTCACTAGGCACAGGCCCCTGATATTTTTTTCCCCCTTTATGATTTGCATAACGCCGGGCACGGGTATAACCCATCTGTAAAAATTTTCGGGCCATATCTGCGCCAACAAAATCTTGCTGCTTTAAATAGTCCAGAAATAGTTGATAAATTTTTTGACTGCTCTGCTCAGCCTTTTCAATATCAGCAAAGCGCCAGTGAGGCAAAATCTCGGATTTATAGGGCTCAACCAGTAAAACACCCTGCTCTCCACGGCCAATTTCATAAAGCTCAGGGTGCTGACGAAAGTTAATCTTTTTAAAGTCGAGCGAATAATCAAAGCTATCTGATTTTACCCGGGCTGTTCGTCGCGGAATCTTTTTTTCTTGAGATGGCTGCTCTGTCATATTTTAAAATAATCTGAACTACTTAATTTATTTTTAAAATAGAAAACAGTCCAAATAAAGTAGTAATGCGTAAGTTATACTGGATTTACTCAGTCATACTTTTAAAGCCAGAATAAAAAAGCGCCCTGATTAAGAGCGCTTTTTTATCTTACCCAAAGAATCAGGCAGTCAGTTCATTTACCGCAGCTACAACAGCTTCAGTAGTAATACCAAAGTACTTAAACAGGTCTTTAGCAGGCGCGGACTCACCATAGGTGGTCATACCAATTACTTTACCGTCCAGCCCGACAAACTTCCACCAGTAATCCACATGTGCTGCTTCTACTGCAACACGGGCACGAATATGGGCAGGCAGTACAGATTCACGGTATACCGCTTCCTGTTTCATGAATTCTTCGGCACATGGCATAGACACTACACGTACACCTTCAAGCTGTGCATATGCTTCCATTGCCAGGGATACCTCTGAGCCTGTAGCAATAATAATTGCTTTTAGCTCGCCTTTTTCTTTTGCCAGAACATAACCACCTTTGGCTACATTCTGAATCTGTTCTTCAGTACGTTGCTGGAATGGCAGATTTTGACGGGAGAAAATCAAGGCAGATGGACCATCTTTACGTAGTAGAGCAGATTTCCAGGAAACTGCAGCTTCAACAGTGTCTGCTGGACGCCAAGTATTCAGGTTTGGCGTAGAACGTAACGAAGCAATTTGTTCGATTGGCTGATGCGTCGGACCATCTTCCCCCAGACCGATTGAGTCATGCGTATAAACATGAATGACACGTTGCTTCATGAGTGCAGACATACGTACGGCGTTACGTGCATATTCCATGAACATGAGGAAGGTCGCCACGTAAGGAATAAAACCGCCATGCAGTGCTACACCATTGGCAATTGCAGTCATACCGAATTCACGTACACCATAGTACACATAATTACCGGCCGGATTAGTCTGTATACCTTCACAGCCTTTCCATAAGGTCAGATTTGACCCGGCAAGGTCAGCAGAGCCACCTAACAGTTCTGGTAACAACGGACCAAATGCCTGAAGTGTGTTCTGGCTCGCTTTACGTGAAGCGATGGTTTCCTCTTTGCTGTTAACTTCCGCAATAAAGGCATCTGCTTTGGCAACAAATTCTTCAGGCAAGTCACCATTTAGACGGCGTAACAATTCAGCAGCTTCGGTTGGATATTTTGCCTGATACTGGGCAAAAACCTCATTCCATTCAGCTTCAGCCTGTTGACCTTTTACTTTAGCATCCCAAGCTTTATAGACATCTTCAGCAATAATAAAGTCTGTATCGGTCCATGCCATAGTCGTACGGGAGAGTGTGATTTCATCCAGTCCCAACGGAGCGCCATGACAGTCTTCTTTACCCTGTTTATTCGGCGAACCTAATCCGATAATCGTTTTACAGATAACTAAAGTTGGTTTCTGAGTTTCAGCTTTAGCTTCAATCGTTGCCTGACGAATAGCTTCAGTATCATGACCGTCTACACGTAACACCTGCCAGCCATATGCTTCAAAGCGTTTTTGTGTATCATCACTGAACCAGCCTTCAACTTCACCATCAATTGAAATGCCGTTGTCATCGTAATAGGCAATCAGTTTACCCAGACCTAAAGTTCCAGCCAGTGAACAGACTTCATGCGAAATGCCTTCCATCAGACAGCCATCACCTAGGAAACAGTAGGTATAATGGTCAACTACCTTAATATCATCTTTATTGAACTGTGCAGCCAATGTTTTTTCAGCAAGTGCGAAGCCTACTGCATTTGCAATACCCTGACCTAGAGGCCCAGTAGTTGTTTCAACACCTGGTGTATAGCCTAACTCTGGATGGCCCGGAGTTTTTGAATGCAACTGACGGAAGTTTTTTAGATCTTCGATTGAAAGGTCATAACCTGTCAAATGCAGAAGAGCATATTGCAGCATTGAGCCATGACCATTTGAAAGGACAAAGCGGTCACGGTTGGCCCACTGCGGGTTGGTCGGGTTGTGGCTCAAGAAATCACGCCAAACCACTTCAGCGATATCTGCCATCCCCATTGGCGCGCCTGGATGTCCAGAATTTGCTTTTTGCACTGCATCCATGGCGAGTACACGAATTGCATTTGCAATACGGCGTTCATTAAGGGGGGTTGTCATAGGTCAGATTCCAATAAATTCGTCAGAAAAAGAAAATGAATAGAGAATTATGCGATAGTGCATATTGTCTTAAAAAAACGGTTGAGGGTAAAGGGTGAAGACGGCATTTCTTGTTAAGTATTCTGCAAATGCCCTTTTATCATACGTATAAGGCACTAAAAGTCAGATATAAACAGGATATAAAGTACAAACATTCTTGCTTATGAAGAAAAATGCAATATTCATCACTAAATTATATAATGATGAATATTTGCTGTTTTCTTGGAACAGCTGGTGGAAGTTGCAGCTATTTCAGCTTGAAACAAGAGATTTTCATCATTTACAGCTAGTCCAAACGTCTAAGTCGATGTAACATATTCCGTCTTTTGAAATAACTGCGATAGGACTTTCATGCGCGAGTACGCTGTTTTTACTTCGGAATCTGTAAGCGAAGGCCATCCGGATAAAATGGCTGACCAGATCAGTGATGCCATTTTGGATGCAATCTTAAAAGAAGACCCATATGCGCGGGTTGCTTGTGAAACGTTAGTAAAAACGGGTGCAGTTGTACTTGCCGGCGAAATCACAACAACTGCCAACGTTGACGTTGAAGCGATCGTTCGCCAGACCGTCAATGGAATTGGTTATCATCATTCTGATTTAGGTTTTGATGGTTCAACCTGTGCTGTCATTAATATGATTGGCAAGCAGTCTCCTGAAATTGCTCAGGGGGTTGATCGCCAGAAACCTGAAGATCAGGGAGCAGGTGACCAAGGTTTAATGTTTGGTTATGCCAGTCGTGAAACTGACGTGCTGATGCCAGCACCTATTTCTTATGCTCACCGTCTGATGGAACGACAGGCAGAATTACGTCGTTCTGGTGCTCTGCCATGGTTACGTCCAGATGCAAAAAGCCAGGTCACCTTTGCCTATGAAAATGGCCGTCCGGTGCGTTTAGACGCGGTAGTTCTTTCCACCCAGCATGATCCGGAAATTACTCAGGCACAGCTAAAAGAAGCAGTACTTGAAGAAATTATCAAACCGGTGATTCCTGCAGAAATGTTCCATGTAGCAACCAAATTCCACATTAATCCGACCGGTATGTTCGTGATTGGTGGTCCAGTAGGGGACTGTGGTTTAACAGGTCGCAAAATTATTGTTGATACTTATGGCGGTATGGCCCGTCATGGCGGTGGTGCTTTCTCCGGTAAAGATCCTTCAAAGGTTGACCGCTCTGCTGCTTATGCAGGACGTTATGTAGCTAAAAATATTGTGGCTGCAGGTCTTGCTGAAAAGTGCGAAATTCAGGTGTCTTATGCTATTGGTGTTGCAGAGCCAACCTCTATTTCAATCAATACATTTAATACTGCCAAGGTTTCAGAAGAGCTGATCATTCAGCTCGTACGTGAGCACTTTGACCTTCGTCCTTATGGCATTACCCGTATGCTGAATCTGATTCAACCAATGTACAAGCAGACAGCTGCTTATGGTCATTTTGGTCGTGAAGGCTCAGATACTGCATTTACCTGGGAAAAAACAGACAAAGTAGAAGCACTTAAAGCCTCTGCTGGTCTTTAAAATTTACTAAGTTATCAGACAAGAAGCCAATTGATTTGAAATCAATTGGCTTTTTTATAGGTCATGCCCATACAAGCTGTAAAAATTTTGCTTAATTGCCCATCCTTTAGCGCAAAATCTCCTCACCTCTAAAAATTTATGATAACCCTACTGAGGCTTAGGCCAAGTATGAGCTGGTGTCCGGTCATGGTTGAGTACATCTAGCAAGGTTGTTTGTACAGGCACATCCTGATGGTCCTGAAAATATACCTGAACTACTGTAATCGTCATGACTACTGCCAGGCATGCAGTGATACAAAACATCCAGAACCCGAAAGGACTCCGAATGGAGTGAGAGCCGCAAGCAGGGCATTCTTTTTCTGTTGATGAGACCACTTTATTGCAACATGCACAATGATATTGGTACAACATAGGTATCCTCCTATTTTATCGTTTTTGTTATTGTGAGTTTTACACAACTGCTGAGTACAATAGGTATTACAACTATTATCTTATGGTAAAGAAATTGCAATTACAATGCATAAATTCTAGGCAATGGCATTTAAATCGACAGTACGATAGCAGCAATAACGTATGATAAAAATATTCAGTAATTTTACTCTTGATGAGAACTACACTATTTTAATGTTGGCATGATATTTTGTTAAACTGCCATTTTGCCAAAGGAGACCCCAGATATGGTCCAGCTAATCAGTAAAGGTGGCTTTCGTGAACGGGCAAACCGGAGCCAAAAGTATAAAAATTCCGAAAATTCACAGACCGCACTTCGCCCTCGTACCTATAACTGCGTTGCGCCATCAGCTGATGATCAACCTGAATATAAAGATGAAAAACCAGAAAATGATGTAATAAGTGAGATAGAGGATGAAGGTTAAAATAATTTCATTAAAAAACCGGATCATTAGATCCGGCTTATAAATTTATCGATAAATCATTTTTGTTTAACGTCTTTCAATTCTATTTTTTTAGCATCAGGTGTTACTTCACGTGCCTCGCCATCAATAATGGTAGAGTCACGCCCTCCTTTTCCACCCTGTTGGTTCTGCATATCCTGCATCTGTCGCATCATGTCAGCAAATGGATTCTGTCCGCTACCGCCCATATTCTGCATATTACCACCCATCATTCCACCCATCATTTTTTCAAGCATGGCCTGTTGACGTTTAGCCATAATTTTCATGAGTGCATCACGGAAAACTCTCTGTACAGCTGGAATCAAAATCAGCACTGCGAGCACATCTGTAATGAGGCCTGGAACAAGCAGTAAAAACCCGGCCATAATTTTTGGAAGATTATTAGTCAATGACGAATCTGCACTCATTTGCCCCATCTGCATTTGTTGCATCTGTGGCATTACACCGGCAGAGTATTTCCGGATAAGATTCATACCGATAAAAAAGGCAGCAATAAACCAGAAAAATACATACCACATACTGCCAACGAGGTCACCCACTCCGATCCAGACGAGTATTTCCAAGACCAAGACAGCAAAAACAGTAAGAAATAATTTCATGAAAATTAATCTAATCTCAACAAAATAAAGTGTGTAGCCTTCAGGTAATGCATCACCTTCAAGCTTTTTTAATACGCTTATGTAACAATAAGGGCATTATTCCTTTTTTAAAGTCCCAGTATGTCATTAATTATCGGTATTGATCCCGGTTCACGTTTAACAGGTTATGGAATCATTGAAAAAGAAGGAAATAAATTACGCTTTATTGATGCCGGTACTATTCGTACAGAAAGCCAGGATATGCCTGAACGCTTGAAACGTATCTTTGCAGGCATTGAGCGGATTGTGAAATTTCATGGACCAACAGAAGCCGCCGTCGAACAAGTATTCATGGCACAAAATCCGGACTCTGCTCTGAAACTCGGTCAAGCACGAGGTGCCGCTATTGCAGCTTTGGTTAATCTTGACTTACAAGTTGCAGAATATACGGCTAGACAGATCAAACAGTCTGTTGTCGGTTATGGTGCTGCGGACAAGGAACAGGTACAAATGATGGTAATGAAACTATTAAACCTCTCAATTCGCCCACAAGCGGATGCTGCGGATGCCTTAGCTGCCGCCATTTGTCATGCACATGCTTCTGGTAGCATGAGCAAACTTGCTGTATTAAATGTGCTGGGTGGTATGGCTCGTGGCCGGAGCCGTAATAGTAGTCGACGCCGTTAAAATGATTTCTACTGGATAAGACATGAACCATTTAGAGTTACTCTTATACATCAGTAGTGTCGTCCTGATGATTATTATCCCCGGCCCGGTACTATTATTGGTGGTTGGTACAGGCCTACAGGCCGGCTATCAAAAAGCTTTTAAAACTATTTTAGGAACTAATGCAGCTTCACTAGTACTGATTTTTATTTCAGCACTTATTCTGAAAGGTTTTCTTTCACTAAATGCTTCTTTTCTGGATATTTTGAAATGTCTAGGCAGTCTTTATATTTTATATTTAGGCTGGCAACTAATCCAAGACAGCAAACAGAAGCATCAGGCTGAAATCCAGATGTTGAACCCCAAATTCGGCGGATTTACTAAGGGTTTTCTGGTAGGTATTTCGAATCCTAAGGATATTCTGTTCTTTAGTGCATTTTTTCCACAGTTTATTCAGGTAATGCCAGAAATAAACCAGAGTCTATTTCTATTAACTCTGGTCTGGATAATTCTGGATTTTATGACCTTGAGCCTGGCCTATTTGCTATTTAAGCGAGTTAGCCGTTCTTTTGCATATCAGAGAATTTTACTGATATGTGGTATTTTACTGTTTACCATTGCAATATATGGCTTATATAGCGGTCTAGGCAGTCTGCTCTAGCGGTTTACCACCTGATAAATTGCCTGAGGCATATGCTGGGCCTGTAAACCACGTTCACCACTTTGTGCCAGCATATCGCCTGCTTGAGCATGCAGGCTGATAATCTCATGTAAATGAATATTGTCATGGAACTGTGCTTTTAATGCGGCTATCATACCGGATAAAACATCTCCCATGCCGCCTGTTCCCATACCCGCATTACCTTCAGTACAGATCCACAATTGCTGGCTTAATATGAGACTGCCTGCACCTTTAAGTACCCATTGGCCCTGATATTTCTGCTTCAATTGATGAATAGCCGCTATCCGGTCCGCTTCAACCTCACTGACTTTTACACCCAGCAATTTTGCTGCCTCACCCGGGTGGGGCGTCGCATAAAAGTGAGTATCTAGTCTGGCATTAGCTGCGGCTAAAAACCAGAGCGCATCAGCATCAAGTAACACTTCTAGCTGTTTAGCCTGTTTTAGTTCAGGAAACCATTGCTGAAACTGCTGATCTGCCCAGTTATCACGTCCTAATCCCATACCGAAGCAAACTGCATCGACTTGATTCAATATTTCACAAATAGAGTCTTTACTGAAGTCATGAATATCTTTAAGCATGATATTGGGAGAACGGGCCAGAATGGGACTATGATGTTTACTGTCACAGACCACAGTAACCTTTCCGGCACCCGCAGCAAAAGCAGCTTCGGCTGCCATAATCACAGCTCCTCCCATATCGGCATGTCCACCCACCACCAGCACATGGCCATAACTGCCCTTATGCCCTGAGGCTTGACGTTTTGGCAGTTGAATCTGCTTTGGACACAGGCTTGCTATTGGTTCCAGTTCATCATCTACAGGGATAAGAGATAAAAGTTGAACCTGACCAGAAAACTCTTTGCCCTGCCCGGTATATAAGCCGGCTTTTAAAGCCAATAGTGTACAGGTATGATCCGCCTTGACGGCACAAGGCAAGGGTTTCCCTGTATTTGCCTGTAAACCACTAGGCATATCAATTGAAATTTTCAGACCTGTTTTCTGGTTAAGACTATAGATAATCTTTTGCCAATCCTCATCCAGAATACGATTTAGCCCAATTCCAAATAAAGCATCAATATGAGAGTTAAAATATTCTGGAACATCGAAACTGTTATGAATTTTTATATGCTGCCTCTGTGCATATTGGATTGCCGAATGTAAATCTGCCGACTCTCCTGGCACAGCCGCGAAAATTTCAACATCATAGCCTGCGCTCGCCAGATAAGCTGCTACCAGATAGCCATCTCCGGCATTGTTACCCTGTCCGCACCAGACTGCAATACGCGGAGCAAGCTTTTTATACTGAAGGCACTGAATAATATACTGGGTCATTTGCCAGGCTGCTTGCTGCATCAGTCCAAAAGAAGAGTTTTTCTGGCTAAACCAGCGTCGTTCCCATGCTTGAATTGCCTGGCTATGATACACTTGTTTCAGCATTATTTTTTTCCTTCCTATCCGGTTTATGTCCGAATCTTTACCTTCCCGAAAAATTGATCTGGCACAGCTGGATGCCGAGGCACTCAAGCAATGGATCAAGTCTCAGGCACTTGATCTGGGCTTTGCCGACTGCGTGGTCGCCAAGCCTGATGCCCAAGCAGAAATGGTCCGTTTTCAGGAGTATCTGGATCGAGGCTATCATGCCGATATGGATTACTTAAAGGAAAATTTAGAAAAACGTGCTGATCCCACCCTGCTGGTACCCGGAACTAAAAGTATTATCTGTGTTCGCATGAACTATCTGGTAGAAACACCCAAACCGCGCTACGTACCCTATGAACCCAACTCGGCCATTATTGCCCGCTATGCTCGTGGCCGTGATTATCATAAAATCATGCGTGGACGACTTAAAACGTTAGCCAGCCGTATTCGCGACAAGGTCGGAAACTTTGAATCACGTCCTTTTGCAGACTCGGCGCCTATTTTTGAGAAATCGCTGGCAGAAAGTGCCGGGATGGGCTGGACAGGTAAACATACCCTATTAATTCATAAAAAATCCGGCTCTTTCTTTGTACTTGGGGAACTTTTTACTTCGCTAGATCTGCCTTTTGATGAACCGGCAACTGCGCATTGTGGTTCCTGCTCGGCCTGTATTGATATCTGCCCGACTCAAGCTATTGTTGAGCCGTACATGCTGGATGCACGTAAATGTATTGCTTATTTAACTATTGAGTATAAAGGTATTATTCCTCAGGAATTACGCCATAGTATTGGTAATCGGGTTTTTGGTTGCGATGACTGCCAGCTAATCTGCCCTTGGAATAGTTTTGCAAAAAAAGCCACCATAGAAGATTTTAATCCACGTAATGGTTTAGATAATATCAGCCTGCTGGAGCTATGGCAGTGGGATGAAGAAATTTTTCTTAAAAACACTGAAGGTAGCCCCTTAAGACGGACCGGCTACCAGAGCTTTAAGCGTAATATTGCAATTGGCCTTGGAAATGCGCCTTATACAACTGAAATTATAGCGCAGCTTGAACAGGCCAGAACAAAACATGATGAAATTGTAAACCATCACATTGACTGGGCAATTGAACAACAGATCAGCAAATCATAAGCTTTCAATTTTTACGTCTCCTCACAGTTTCCCACATAAGCCCTACATTTTCATACTCTCGTTTATGGCATAAAAAAGATACCAAATGATTTTTGTGAAGAGGAATTTATCATGCATCAGCAAAATAAAGACCAGAATCAACATCAGCAGCCCCAAAACCAGCAACAGCAAGGCACCCCACAACCGCCACAAAATACACATCATGAAGAAGACGACCGCGCGCTGAATAAACAGCATCGGGCGGATCTGCAAAATCAAAATATTCATGGAAATCACCGTGAATAATTAAAATTAATATGGTAAAAACATTTAAATGAACAAAGTCCATGCGCTGGGCTTTGTTTTTTTATATTCCGTCATATTTTGCTAATGAAGCTGGCATCGGTTTTGCTTAATATGCACAGTAATGAACTATATAAATGACTAGGGACAGACATATGAGCAGCACCCGTCCGGTACGTAATGATTGGTCTCGAGAAGAAATTGAGGCTTTGTATCAGCAGCCTTTTTTGGATCTGATTTTTGAAGCCCAGCGAATTCATCGCGAGAATTTTCAGCCGAATACTATACAAGTCAGCACGCTTCTTTCGATCAAAACCGGTAAGTGTCCGGAAGACTGTAAATATTGCTCACAGTCAGCGCATTATGATTCCAATCTTGAGGCAGAAAAACGTATTGCTGTAGAAAAAGTAATTCGTGAAGCCAAAGAAGCTTTAGAGTCTGGTTCTTCTCGTTTTTGTATGGGTGCTGCATGGCGTAATCCGAATGAACGTGATATGCCTTATGTACTGGAAATGGTTCGTGAAGTTAAGGCTCTTGGCCTTGAAACATGTATGACTTTAGGTATGCTGAATCAGTCTCAGGCAGAACGTTTAAAAGATGCAGGACTGGATTATTATAATCATAACCTAGATACATCCCGTGAATACTATTCTCATATCATCAGTACCCGTACTTTCGATGACCGTTTAGATACCCTTGACCATGTACGCCAGGCAGGAATGAAGGTATGTAGCGGAGGTATTGTCGGGTTAGGCGAAAGCAAGCAGGACCGTATTGGCTTACTACATGAACTGGCCACTCTTCCAGTTCATCCTGAATCCGTACCAATCAATATGCTGGTACCGATTGAAGGTACGCCTCTTGCTGATGTTGAAAAACTGGATGTCACCGAATGGATCAGAACTATTGCGGTTGCCCGCATCATCATGCCACAAAGTTATATCCGTCTTTCTGCCGGGCGTGAATCACTTTCTGATTCAGATCAGGCTTTGGCCTTTATGGCGGGTGCCAACTCCTTGTTCTCTGGAGAAAAACTTTTAACGACACCAAATGCAGGTGAAGGCAAAGACCGCATTCTCTTTAATAAACTGGGGTTAAGTGCCGAGAAAGCCAAGCCAACAGTTGCTGAACTCAGTATAGATGCCATGTCAGCTTAAATAGATATATAAATTTAAAAAGCCCCAAACTGGGGCTTTTTTATATCTCTGCTTTCTAGGAAGACGTCAGTAAAACACCATAACTTGCATTAAGATAATTACCTTTACGAATCACATCACTACCTGCAGCATGATTCACTATTAACTCACCAGTCTGCACATCATAAGAAAAACTGTCGAAACTGTCCTGATGCTGACATAGCCAACAAAGCGTATCTGCAAGATTATCATCTACAATATAAGTTGCAGCTTTAAAATCCTTAGTCATGCTATTTCCTATCGCCTTTCAAATTTTAAAATTTTTGAATGAATTCAAGATAATTATAAAAAAGACTGCTGTCCGAAAACAGCAGCCTTTATAAAATTCTTCAGGTTTTATAATAAAAATCGAATTAGATTTGATTGAAACATACCAGGTTCATGGGTATCTTAAACCAATAAATATACATCTAGTTCCTATGATCTCCGCATTTACGACACTCTTTTACCTCATTAAATTCTGAGAACTGCTCATATTCATAGGCATGCATACAGAAGAGTTTTCTTAACAACTGAAACATAGTTTTGCTCCTTGTTACTATAGTTATGGTTTCTTCCTGAAACGGTATCGAAAGTTTGTTGTGTACTTTCAATTTATTTATTAACATGAATTAAACAAAAATCCAATATTATTTTTTAATTCACTATAAATAAATAAGCAATTGTTTTCATTTTGTTTTTGAAAAAACCAAAATCTAAATACTTAATTATTAAACAGTTTAAAATTACTTACTAAGCTTAACTTCTTAAAGAAATTTTTTATGGCAAGCTAATACTTTTCTTATCACCGCATTTATTTGCTTCGTCATTTTAATCTCCTAAATTTGATGAATAAAACAGCATCTCTCCAGTTTTTTTTGAGAAATGCTTGTGTTTACTTGAGAATTTAGCTAGTATTGCTATCGCAAAAATGCTTTAGATATAAGCATTTATAGGGCCTATAGCTCAGTTGGTTAGAGCAGCGGACTCATAATCCGTTGGTCCCGTGTTCAAGTCACGGTGGGCCCACCATATATTAAACCTCATAATTCGTGAATTATGAGGTTTTTTTATTAATGTTGACTTATATAACTTTATAAATTCCACTAATTTATTTTTTAATAAATTAATACTTTTAGTAGTAAATCTTTTAAAGTTTTTATATGACCAATTAAAGCAAAATTTATTTATAAACCAACTCATATTTTAATTTTGAATCTCATTAGCCTGTTATTCTTAAAAACCAAGATTATTCTAATCATTTAAAATCATTAAATTGGTTTATTTTAAAATACAGTCTGTTTTTAAGTTATCACTCAATATTTGATTTATTATTTAACTAAAAGGTCTTTTGATTATTTTTTTTCATATTCCACATAGATGTGCTTGGCTTGATCATACATAAATAGACTTTTGTAAGACTTCTTTGGCTGATCTTGGTCAATATAAGTCACTTCAACAGGATAATAAGTGTTCTGGTTATTAACCACTCTTAATGTTGATGTAACAATGGATGCAAACTCAGGACGATCTGCATAGTAACTTGATGTATCGTTACCCGCCGAGCCTATTTCAAGAACTTGAACTCTCCCGACATCAGGCAACAAGACCGCATACCAAGTCGAAATTTCTTGCCCCCCTGCACCTGTAAAAGTTGCAAGCGTATAACTTCCTATCATGTTCTTGCCAAACGGTCTTAAATTTTTCTGTAAGTCATGTTTAAAACTAACATACAAATGCCCACCGGCTGTAGGGATATCTTTCTGATTTAAAGCTGAATTGACTAACTGGAAATGGTTGTCCTGTTTTTTAAATATAAATAAATCTACTGTACTTGAGCAGGCTCGGCAGTCCTGAATGTATCCATTATTGATTTTTACTTTTTCAATAATAACCAGGTAACGAGTTTCACCTTGTGGATTTTTATATTCAATACTAGGATGAAAAAAACCCAATATATTTGGTTCAAGCTGTTGATAAGGGTAAGATTTAAAATAATCATTGAGTACGGGTGTCACATGCGCCAGAGGCTCATTGAGTATTTTAGGGTAAACCATTTGCACAATTGTATTTACAGACAGTGTTCCAGAAGAAGTCTTTAGAGTAGTGGTCGGTTTAGCAGTATCGATATAAGGTAAAACTGTTTGGCATCCAATGATCAACCCTGTATTTACACAGATAATTGCAGACAATAAATATTGTTTTTTCATTATATATTCCATCGTTGTTCTACAGGAATTAATAAAATTATAGGTGAGTTAAATTTTATCAATAAACAAAGAACCTTATAATATATTAAAATCCTTGTTATCCTTTAATACAAAGTTAAATATAATTTTTTAATAGCTTACTTAAATGTATTGCGCTATCAGTTTTATTATAATATTACACACAACCTATTGAAATATTATATTAAAAATAATTATATATTTTTAATATAATTTTTGATCTAGCTTAGTATTACAGTAATCACATCTTATAAAATAAACACTTAATTGTTCTAAATTTAAGCGATTTTTGCTCATAAAACTTAACTATCTAGAGCTATACACCTATAAAATAATAGATCTAAATACTCCTCAGTTGAAAAAAGGGTGTCATGATTATGGCTAAGCGTAAGCAAAACAGTGAGTTTTTTCAGGTTCGAAGAATTGGAAAACAATGGTGGGTTTGTCAGATTGATAAATTATCTTCAACACCAACTGTCCTTGTCAAAAAGGTTGAAAACTTAGCTACACAAAGTCAGGCAAATTGTATTGCTGATGATTATGATGAGCAATATCGGGTAGATCTCTATATTAAGGAAAAATGGCTGGCTACAAAGAACTGTTAGGCTCTTGATCTTTATATAAAGATAAAACAGGAAGATAACCGCTGTAACAGAGCATTTCCCAAAGTGCTTTGTTTAAAACAAGGTTAATTATTTGCGATGATGAGCTTCCAGGTAGATTTCAATCGCACTCCAGACACAGATCAGAATAAAAATAGCCAAACCAACGCCGATAAGCGTTAAAAACATAATCGCTTCCCCTTACAGTACTAAACAGTTTAGGCCCACCTGTTAGACTAAAGTCGTATACAGCCTGTTAATTTATAATTTTTTCTAAACAAATTACAAGTAATTTTATAATTTTAATTTAATTAATATAATTTTTTATGAGTTTAGCCTCTAAATTTTGGTTGTTTTAATGAGCCTAAAGCTCAGCTATTTTCTATGAATGTGCTCGCAAGACTAAGAGCTTAAAGTTGAAGCTGCAGTTTAATTAATTTGTTTTATCTAAATCTTCTTGTTAGAGCATCAGCTTCTAAAGATTTTTCGGAAACTTCGCTTAAAAGCTGGCAGTGGCCTGTTTTCAACAAATCAGTGGCTATGCTAACATTTCAACCCGAAATTTTAGTTTATAAAACTGGAGCATAATTCGCATGGCGGGTCATTCCAAGTGGGCCAATATTAAGCATCGCAAAGCAAAACAAGATGCAAGTCGCGGTAAAGTATTTACCAAATACATTCGAGAAATTGTAACGGCTGCTAAACTCGGCGGCCCGGACGCGGCCAGTAACCCACGTCTTCGTGCTGTAGTCGAAAAAGCGCTTTCAGTAAATATGACGCGTGATACAATTAACCGGGCCATTCAACGTGGTGCTGGTGGTGAAGATAATGATGATTTAAAAGAAATCACTTATGAGGGTTATGGCACAGGTGGTGTAGCTGTACTGGTAGAAACCATGACAGATAACCTAAACCGCACTGTTCCTGATGTTCGTCATTGCTTTAGTAAAACTAATGGTAATCTTGGAACTTCAGGTTCTGTGGCTTACTTGTTTACCAAACGTGGTGAAATCTCTTTTGATGATCTGTCACTTGAAGAAAAAATCTTGGAGGTTGCTCTAGAAGCTGGTGCGGAAGATATTGAAATTTCTGAAGATGAGATTTTAGTTATTACCACACCAGAGAACTTCGGTGACGTTCAGGATGCACTTAGTGCGGCCGGCTTGAAGTCAGACAATGCTGAGGTTGTAATGAGTCCTTCTACCAAAGCAGAAATTACCGATATTGATCAAGCTAAACAAATCATGAAAATGATTGATATGCTAGAAGACTTAGATGATGTACAAAATGTTTATACCAACGTTGAGTTTTCAGATGAAGTACTGGCTCAGCTTGATGCCTGATTAAATATTATTAAAAAGCGCCAGAACTGGCGCTTTTTTATTTTTAAGCTTTATACTTGCTCTGGAACTTTATTTAGCAAGTTATAACAATTAAACACTTTATATTCTTTAATTACAAAGCTTGAATGCAACGCTACAACATGCTCGATTTTCCCCATCCGTTTAAGCAGAAAATCGCTATAATTTTCCATATCGGTAGCAACAACTTCAAGAATAAAATCGGCAGACTGGCCGGTAACCAAAAATGCATTAATAACTTCAGGAAGCTCTTCGACTTCTTGCAGAAATTTTTCAAAGGTATCACTGTCATGTTTACTCAGGGATACTTGTAGCAAGACATGCAACTTAAAACCTAGTTTTTGAAAATTGATATCACGCTTGAGATTAGTCATCACCTGATTTTCAATAAGCTGTTTGATACGGCGGTGCACCGAGCTTACAGAAAGATTAATTCGCTCAGAGAGTTCATTTAAATTCAGGTCTTCGTGTGTCAATATTTCAAGAATTTGCTTGTCGAAACGGTCCAGTCCCATTCTGAGCTCCAGTCATACCGTATATTGAATCATGCTGTGGTACTTATGGTCAGATTTATTTTTATGATCAAATAAATTTTTAGGGTCAAGGGAAAACATGATACTGTTTCCTTCTAGTAGCTATACGTGGATAACCTATAGCCTGTTTTATAAACTTGTGGTTTATATAACTGAAGTCGAATTAAGACCTTGTGAGTTTAGTCAGTGCCCATCTCCCAATAAGCTGACCCTCTTTTCGATCCCTATCACACCCTGACTATTAATTTAACAGCGGCTGAGTCGAATTATTTCCCTTTAATCATTTAATTTCAATATTTTTAGAAAAAATTTCTCACTTTAAAGTCTATTCTTTAAAAACTTTACCAAATTAATGGCTTTTAAGTTTTTATATTCTCATTATTTTGTGTTTTTACAATATTTTTTATCCCTAAAAAATTGGAAAGCCTTGCGATAACAAGGCTTATATTACTTATATACCCAGCTACATTCCACGCCAGTCTACTCGGGCATTACGTTCTGTCTCATAAATACGCTGAATATATTGACCTAAAGGTAAATCAAGTAAATAAGACTGATAATTCATGAAGTCTTCCGTTCTGTTCTCTTCATGCTCATTTTCCCAAGGTGTTCCGCCAAGCTCAAGCAAAGGCGCCAGCATGGAACATACTGCGATATCGGCAAGACCTAAGCGGTCACCAACAAAGTAACGTCCTCCATTTTTGATCAATGCGCTATTTAGCTGTTCTATCAGCTCAGTCATTCTGGCTTTAGATTCAGTTACTTTTTCAGATTCGAGCTGGTATCCCTTGGTTACAAGCGTTTTGATTAAAGGTTTTGAAAATTTCTCAAACTGACGCATATACCCCTGTTCACCGAGCATGATTTCTAAAGGCTCATCGCCCTGTGATAGTGCTTGGGCCAGCCCCCAGCGACGGACATGCTCTCCGAGCTCAGAAGCAACATTATTGATCTGCAATGCCTGCTCTCGCAGCTCCGGGTCACGTCGCAGTAAACTGTGTTCAGGATAGGTCTCATCCAGATATAGGGCAATTTCTGTAGAGTCAGCAATCCAGTAGCTGTCATCTTTCAAAACAGGCAAGCTGTTCTGTCCGGTTTTCAATTGGGTAAAGGCCCGGTGAAAGCCTGGAATCAAATTATGCGCAACATAATCTAACTCTTTATGGTCGAGTAACCAGCGAGCTTTCTCACAAAAATGAGATAAAGGAAACTGGTATAAAGTACGCATAAAAACTCCGGATTATTTTTGTATTTTAACTGACTTTTAAATTAAGACCTGAATATCATTCTACTTTAAAACTGATGGTTCTAAAAATTCTGACCACCTGTTCAGATTTACTTCTTTTCTTATAGCCTTATCCCATCTGTTTTTATAGTTTTTTTTACCATAATTATGCCAATTACATATATAAGATAAATTTCAACCAGCTAAAAACTATATAATTTTAATTAACTTACTGATTTATATAAATCTGCTTTATCTGATTTTTTATAAATTTCAGCAGTTTTTTTCTTATAAGCTTTTAATGATAAGTTTCGCATAATACCTGGTTTAAGTTTGCCAGATAATTCCTTTAAGTTCTGAGTCATCTTAGGAAGGTATAAAGATGACTCATATTACTCAAACTCCCGCTTATATTATAGAAAATGATCAGCAGGCCCTGAATGCAGCTTATCAGGTAGCTGATTTTGCCTTGAATACAAGAAATGAACGGGATCAATGCCGGATCTTGCCAATAGAAGAAATTGAACAGTTTAGTTTCAAAGGATTAGGTGGCATCCGTATTCCTAAAGCTTTTGGAGGCGCATTCGTTTCAAACAAAACACTTGCTCAGGTGTTCAGAATTTTATCTAAAGCCGATGCCAATGTCGGTCAAATCCCGCAAAACCAGATTGCCCTGCTCAACATGATTAATATGATGGGAAACGAGCAACAAAAAAATTTTATTTTCTCTGAAATTCTGCATGGCAAGCGTCTGGCTAATGGTGGCCCAGAGCGCCACACCAAAGACAGTAAAACACTAGAGACCACGCTTAGCGTTAAAGATGGCCAATATATTCTTAATGGTGAAAAGTTCTACTCGACTGGCAGCAGTTTTGCACACTGGCTTGCTATTAAAGCAGTTCATCCTGAAGGCCATGTCGTATTGGTAATTATTGACGCACAGGAAAAAGGTGTAGAAGTCATCAATGACTGGTACGGTTTCGGGCAGCGCACCACAGCTAGCGGCACAGTCCGTCTGAACCAGGTCAGAGTAAATCCTGATCTCATTTTTGATGAAAGAAAACTTTATGAAAAACCTAATTATCGCGGTGCTTATTCGCAGCTACTCCAGGTGGCTATAGATGTTGGTATTGCAGAGGCTGCATTTGCAGAAACTTTAACTGCTGTTCATAAAGCACGCCCTATTATTGACGCACAAGTAGAAAAAGCCAGCTCCGAACATTACACACTACAGGAAGTTGGTAAATTAAATATCTTGCTTGATGCATCTATTTTGCTACTGGATGAAGCAGCTGAATATCTCGATGAACTTGACCAGCATAAGACAGTTACAGCGGAGCAGGCAGCACAAGCTTCTATAAGGGTTGCAGAAGCCAAAGTTTATGCCAATGACGCTGCCCTACAGATCTCAGAAAAATTGCTCGAACTTGGCGGCAGTCGTTCCTGTCTATCCCAGCATCATCTGGACCAGTACTGGCGGAATGCCAGAGTTCATACCTTGCATGACCCAGTACGCTGGAAGTTACATGCCATTGGTAACTATTACCTCAACCAGGCTTTTCCTGCTCGTCATGCCTGGATTTAAGGAAATATCTTATGACCTCATATCAAAATTTTCATCTTAAAGAAGTTTTAGAAAATCAGACACATATTATCCAAAGTGATGAAGAAGCTTTGGCTATTGCACAGGATTTAAGTCAAAAGTTTAAAGCCGAGGCAGTTCAACGGGACCAAAACCGTATTTTGCCTTTTGAAGAGATAGAAGCCTACAGCCAGTCAGGCTTATGGGCGATTACCGTTCCCAAGCAATATGGGGGTGCAGAAGTTTCAAGTCTGACCGTAGCTAGAGTCATTGCCCTGTTTAGTGGAGTGGACGGTTCAATTGGACAGATTCCTCAAAATCATTTCTATGCACTGGAAGTCCTGCGTAATACAGGTACAGAACAGCAGAAACAGAAGTTTTACACAGAAGTTTTAAAAGGAGCCCGTTTCGGTAATGCACTGGCAGAATTCAAAACCAGATCTGCCGCTCATAAGCATACACAATTGATTGCTACGGGAAATAACTACGTAATTCAGGGGGAAAAATTTTATTGTACCGGAAGCCTTTTCGCACACCGTATTCCTACGCTAGTTACAGATGCAGAAGGTCGGGAATTTTTAGCTTTTGTAAAGCGTAATAGCCAAGGCCTTGAAATCGTGGATGACTGGAGTGGCTTTGGGCAGCGTATAACAGGAAGTGGTACGGTAAAATTTAATCACGTCGCTGTTGAGCAAGAGGATCTGATTGCCTTTGATACAGCATTCACTCAGCCCACCTTAGTCGGGCCATTTGCCCAGATTATGCATGCTGCAATTGAAGTAGGAATTGCCCGCGCTGCTTTTGAAGAAACATTGCAGCAGGTAAAACAGGCGCGCCCCTGGATTGACTCAGGACTAGATCGTGCTACTCAAGACCCCTTGACTCTGCTAGAACTCGGCCGTGTGGCTGCTGATGTACGTGCCAGTGAGGTTCTCCTCAAACAGGCTGCTCAGGCTCTTGAGGTAGCCCGTCCATTACCTACTGTGGAAAATATAGCACAGGCTTCAATTGAGGTAGCTAAGGTTCGTGCACATAGTACAGAAACTGCATTAAAAGCATCCAGCAAACTGATTGAACTGGCAGGTAGCCGGGGTAGCCAGTTAAAAAACGGACTAGACCGTTTCTGGCGTAATGCACGTGTCCATACTTTACATGATGCAGCGCGCTGGAAATATTACTTTATTGGACAATATGTATTGAATGGAGTTCTACCTCCACGCAGGGGGACATTGTAATGGCAAAGCAATTACCTAAACAGATTTTACTTAATGCTTTTGACATGAATTCAGCAGGACATATTAACCATGGGTTATGGACACATCCACGAGATCAATCACATCGTTTTAATGAACTGAACTACTGGACAGATTTGGCGAAAACTTTAGAGCAAGGATTATTTGACGGGTTATTTCTTGCAGATATTACTGGTGTATATGACGTCTATCAAAACGGTATTGAGCTGACCTTAAAAGAATCAATCCAGCTTCCCAGCCATGACCCCTCTACTCTGGTTTCAGCAATGGCCGCAGTTACCCAGAATCTGGGCTTCGGTATTACAGTAAATCTGAGCTATGAAACGCCGTATCAGTTTGCACGGCGTTTTGCCAGTCTAGACCATTTAACCCATGGCCGGATTGCCTGGAATATTGTGACAGGTTATTTAGATAGTGCTGAAAGATTAATCGGACAGAAAGGCTTGAAGCAACATGATTTACGTTATGCACAGGCTGAGGAGTTTCTAGAGCTTTGCTATAAATTCTGGGAAGGCTCTTGGGAAAATGATGCAGTTGTAAAGGATCGGCAGAACCGAATATTTACTGAACCGGCGAAAGTGCATTCAATCCGGCATCAGGGCCAATTTTACCAGAGTGAAGGAGTATTTCAGGTTTCACCTTCTCCCCAGCGCACCCCGGTCCTTTTTCAGGCAGGTGCTTCGCCACGTGGTCTTACCTTTGCAACTCAACATGCTGAGGCCATATTTATTGGAGGCGATAAACCGGAAAAAATTAAACAGCAGGTCGAGAAAATTCGAACACTTGCCACTGCACAGGGTCGTGAAGCAGAAGCTATTAAAATTTTTATTGGCATTACTGTGGTTAGCGCTGAAACTGATGCGCTTGCACAGGAAAAACTGGCAGAGTATTGCCACTATGCGAGTCCTGAAGCAGGCCTTGCCCACTATTCCAGTTCTGTCGGCATTGATCTGTCCCAGTTTACAGAACAAGAAACTATTCCCTATCAGCAAACTAACAGTATTGCTTCAGTCAACAATAAATTTAAAGAACAGAAAATTACAGTGGCAGATCTGAAAGACCAACATGTGCTGGGAGGACGTTACCCCCTCATTGTGGGTAGTGGAGCAACTGTAGCGGAACAATTAATTCATTTAATTGATGAAACAGGAATTGATGGTTTTAACCTGACCCGTACGGTTGCCCCGGAATCCCATCAGGACTTTATCCGGTGGGTTATTCCGGAGCTGCAACAGCGCGGTCGCTACAAAACAGCTTATAGCGAAGGTACATTGCGACATAAGTTATTTCAGCAAGGTAACCTGCTTTCTGCACAACATCCGGTGCAACAGTTCCGATGTCTAACCCCGGCCTCTCCCGCCGAAATCCGTCCTATTCAAAAACAGCTTGCATAAAACATTTTAAAAATTTTTAGAGGTGCATGATGGCACAAACAGCAAAAACGAAATTCACTATTTTAGGGGCAGTATTGACCATAGTTATCTTAGGTCTTACTGGCTGGACGTTACAGAAAAAAACAGGTTCAGATGAACTGGTCATCGGGATTAGCCCATCGTTTGCAAAACCGTTACAAGTTGCAGCAGAAGAAGCCAGAAAAGAAGGACTTCATATTAAGCTTGTTGAATTCTCTGACTGGAACACGCCCAATATTACGCTAAATCACGGAGATATTGATGCCAATTTTTTTCAGCATCAGCCATTTTTGGATAATGCCATAAAAGAAACCGGTTTTAAGCTCAAAGCTTTTGCAGCTGGAGCAGCATCTCATGTAGGCCTGTATTCAAAAAAGTATAAAAGCTTTGATGAGTTACCACAAAATGCCAGAGTTGCTATACCAAATGATCCGGTAAATCAGGGTCGTGCTCTCCTGCTCTTGCAGCAAGCCAAACTCATTAGCTTAAAAGATGTAAACAATCATCTGTCCAGTTTACAGGATATTGCTGCAAACCCTAAAAATCTGCAGTTTATCGAAGTTGAAGGACCACAGACCGCACGTGCAATTGATGATGTTGATTTGGCTTTTGGCTATCCTCATTATTTACGTCTGGCAAAAACTGCTGATCCGGAAAGTGCACTGTTATTCGACAAAAATACCAACAAACGCTATGCCATCTTATTTGTAGTCCGTGATGATTACAAAGATAAAGACGATCAATTGAAAAAATTCGTGACTATTTACCAGAACTCCCCAAGAGTGCAAGCCGCTTTAGATGAGGATTTTGGGAAAAAACTCTGGTTCCCTGGCTGGAAGTAAGGAACAGATGATGACCTTATTAAAATCAGATTCTTATAAGTTCTGGCTAATTGGCCTGACAACCCTCTTAGTTATACTCGGTTTGGCTGCTTACCGTTTTAACAGTAATACTCTGCAGAAAGACACTTTAACAATCGGCATCAGCCCACCCTATGCCGATCTGCTACAAAGTGTGGCAGATGATATGAAAGCACAAGGTATTCAGGTCAAGCTGGTTGAGTTTTCAGACTGGCATGCACCCAATGTAGCTGTTCAGAACGGTGATATTGATGCCAATTTTTTTCAGCAAAGTGTTTATCTGAAAAATGCAATTCGTGAAACCCGGTTTAACCTGCATGCATTTGCACCAGGTACTGGAAGCCATGTGGGCTTATATTCAAAAAAGTATCAATCACTAGAGCAACTTCCTGTTCATGCTCGCGTAGTCATACCCAATGATCCGGTCAACTCGGCGCGTGCTTTAATTCTGCTTGCCCGGGCCGGCCTGATTGAAGTTAAAGATATTCAGAATGAATTAACTACACTTCAGGACATTATACGCAATCCTAAACAGTTACAGTTTATTGAGGTAGAAGGTCCACAAACAGCCCATGCCATAGATGAAGCAGATCTTATTTTTGGTTTTCCGCATTATCTGAAAATGGCAAAAGCAGCTAACCCGAAGGATGCTTTATTTTTAGATCCGATAGACAAGAAATACGCCATCTTGTTCGTGACCCGAACAGATTATCAAGATAAAGACCAGAAACTTGCCAGATTTGTACAAGCCTTTCAAACCTCAGAAAAGGTCAAAACGATACTGGATCAGGACTTTGGTCAAGGCATGTGGTTTCAGGGTTGGAAATAAGGAGAAGAATAATGGTGAGTTTTGGTTCTCATACTGAATTTACGGTTTCCCATATCAAGATCAGAAACCTCAACAAATACTACCAAGTACAAGGCAAATCTGTACATGCACTCAAAAATGTCAGTCTGGATATTCCTGAAGGTAAAATTTTCGGCATTATTGGAAAAAGCGGTGCCGGAAAATCCTCTTTGCTACGTACATTAAATGGTCTGGAACAGCCCAGTAATGGCAGTATTCATATTCACCAACAAAACTTGGCCAGTCTGGATCATGCGCAACTCATTCGGCTGCGTCAACGTATCGGAATGATTTTCCAGCACTTTAACCTGATGTCAGCTAAAACAGTGTGGGAAAATGTTGCCCTGCCTCTTAAAATATCAGGACATAAAAAAGCCGAGATTGAACTGCGTGTTAATGAGGCACTGGAACTGGTCGGTTTAAGCAGTAAAGCAGAAAACTATCCTTCACAACTTTCAGGTGGGCAGAAACAACGCGTCGGTATTGCACGTGCTCTGGTACACTGCCCTGAAATTTTATTATGTGATGAAGCAACCTCAGCTCTAGACCCGGAAAGTACCTCGGTCATTTTATCGTTACTCAAAAGAATCAATCAGCAAATGGGAATCACAATTGTCCTGATTACCCATGAAATGCAGGTTATCCGGGAAATTTGTGATCAGGTAGTTGTTATTGATCAAGGTGAAATTGTCGAGTCTGGTCAGGTATGGAGTGTTTTTTCAAAACCTGAACAGCCAATTACTCAAGAATTATTAACTCTAGAACAACTGGATTTACCATTTGCAGTGAATTCGAAGGTAACTACAGAGACTACACATACTATTTTAAAACTTTGTTATGAGTCTGCCATACACCACACACCAGATTTAAAAGCCATTCTTGAGCAGTTAAATGGTCCAGTTCACTTATATCAGGGCCATGTTGATACGATCCAGCAGCATCTGATCGGTTCACTGATTGTCGCTATACCCGACGTACAGTTAAATCTGAAGCATTTGAAAGAAGCGCTAAAAAAATATATTGCCCACATTGAGGTACTTGGCTATGCACGACCAGCTCATTAACCTGCTTTTGACCGGCACTATCGATACATTAATTATGGTAGGCATATCTGCTCTTGCAGCTTTTTTAATTGGTTTACCGATTGCAATTATCCTGGTCAATACCAGTGAACATGGTATTTATCCATCACGGATGATTAATCAGCCCTTGGGATGGGTCATTAATATTACACGCTCTGTCCCTTTTTTAATCTTGATGGTAGCTCTGATCCCACTCACACGTCTTATTGTGGGTACCAGTTATGGCGTGTGGGCTGCTGTGGTGCCATTAACTATTGCTGCTACCCCGTTTTTTGCGCGTATTGCTGAAGTCAGTTTACGTGAAGTGGATCATGGTTTGATTGAAGCCGCACAAGCGATGGGCTGTAACCGTAAACAGATTATCTGGCATGTACTTTTACCGGAGGCCTTGCCCGGAATTGTGGCAGGTTTTACCGTTACGATGGTAACCATGATCAATTCTTCTGCAATTGCTGGTGCTATAGGAGCAGGCGGACTTGGTGATATTGCTTACCGTTATGGTTATCAGCGTTTTGATATTACGATTATGCTGGCTGTTATTTTGGTGCTCGTGATCCTGGTGATGCTTATTCAGGCAACTGGAGATGCCTTGGCCAGCCAGCTAGATAAGCGCAAGCTTTAAAACAATACAGACTTTCAGGGATTGTGAGATACCATGACTGACTTTGTCATGGCTTTCATGTAAAATCATCGGCAATTTCAGATAACAATTTTTGTGAGTCATTTCATGGGTTTTAATTGCGGTATTGTTGGCCTGCCAAACGTGGGTAAGTCTACCCTTTTTAATGCATTAACCAAGGCTGCCATTGCAGCAGAGAACTTCCCATTTTGTACTATTGAGCCAAATACCGGAATTGTACCTGTACCCGATCCACGTCTGGACAAGCTGGCTGCTATTGTAAACCCGCAACGTATTATTCCCACCACGATGGAATTTGTTGACATTGCAGGCCTGGTAGCAGGTGCATCCAAAGGTGAAGGTCTAGGTAACCAGTTTCTGGCGAATATCCGTGAAACTGATGCAATTGCTCATGTCGTACGTTGTTTTGAAGATGAAAATGTTATTCATGTAAATGGCAAGATTGATCCATTAGATGATATTGCTACTATTAATACTGAACTGGCACTGGCTGATCTGGAAACTGTAGCCAAAGCTATTTTGCGCTTAACCAAAGTTGCTAAAGGTGGCGATAAAGAAGCGGTAGCAACCAAAGCCGTACTAGAAAAAATTCAGCCTTTACTGGATGAGGGCAAGCCAGCACGTGCAGCAAATTTAGCTGATGATGAGCGCAAACTGGTACGTGGTTTTGGTTTACTGACGTTAAAACCAACCATGTATATTGCAAATGTGGCAGAAGACGGCTTTGAAAATAATCCGCATCTGGATGCTGTTCGCAAATTGGCAGAAGAAGAAAATGCCATTGTGGTACCTCTGTGTAACCAGATTGAATCTGAAATCTCACTTCTTGAAGATGAAGATCGCGCTGAGTTCCTAGAAGCAATGGGCATGGAAGAACCGGGTTTAAATGTAGTTATCCGTGCCGGTTATGCTTTACTGGGCTTACAAACCTATTTCACGGCAGGGGTGCAAGAAGTTCGTGCATGGACGGTTAAAGTTGGTGCAACTGCACCACAAGCGGCAGGTGTCATTCATACCGACTTTGAAAAAGGTTTTATTCGTGCTGAAGTTGTTGCATACAATGACTTTGTACAGTACAACGGTGAAGCTGGTGCCAAAGAGGCCGGCAAATGGCGTCTAGAAGGTAAAACGTATATCGTTCAGGATGGTGATGTTATGCATTTCCGTTTTAACGTATAAAAATATACCCAGTAAATTAATAAAAATGCCAGTTCATTAATATGACTGGCATTTTTATTAGGCCCTGCTAACTAAAGCCTTTTGTTCATAATTTTAATATACAGCTAACATATTCTTTTTATCTTCATCCAGTATTCTTTTTAATTAAACGTTCCAACTACATTTAAAACTCAATGAAATAGTGGAATAATCAAGTTTGCAGGGAGCAAACGATCAGGTCATGGAACAAATTATTTCAGTCATCTTTCCCATCTTTATTATTTTAAGTGTGGGTTATTTAAGCTTGCGCTTAAACATGCTAAATACTACGCATGTACAGGCAATCATCCAGTTTATTATTAAAGTTTCGCTACCCGCATTTTTACTGTACGCCCTCTCTACCCGTTCCTTTGATGAAATCTGGCAGATGCCTTATTTTCTAGGCTACCTGCTAGGTTCACTGATTTTATTCTTCAGTGCATATACACTTTATCGCCGATTCTTTAAGTTACCTCGCCATCAGGCTGCTGTGATTGGGCTGGGTTCATCCATGTCAAATACCGGCTTTATCGGTACAGCAGTACTCACCTTACTAATTGCCCAGGCCGCCGTCCCCTATCTGGCAATGACACTGGTGATTGAAAATATTATTTTACTGAGTCTGATGCTGATTTTGATAGAATCTTCAGATCAACAGGATAAGACTCTATCCACTATTATTCTTTCAACTTTGCAGAATCTTGCTAAAAATCCCATTATTCTTTCAATTATATTGGGCTTGATCTGCTCAGTTTATACCGTTCAGTGGCCTGTCTCGCTAGAGCTTCCATTAAAATCACTAGCTTTTACTGCGTCTCCACTTGCGATTTTTGTGATTGGTGCCAGTCTTGCAACATTGACCATAAAAGACCTTAGCAAAGATGTACTGATTGTATGCACTATCAAGTTATTGATTATGCCAATTGTAGTGACCAGTATAATTTATATAATGCCGGGAAGCACAGCGAAGATGGCTTATGCAGCTTTAATCCTTTCAGCTCTTCCTATGGCGACAGCATTTGGAATCTATGGGCAATTAAATGGCATTGCTGAGCAGTCAGTTGCGTCTGTCATGCTTAGTACCCTCTTATCTCTTGTGAGTATTGCCCTGATTATGCAATTTATTCCTTCACCTTTTTAATTTAATGTTTAGGCTAATCATTTAATAAAAAATAGCTCATATGTTGAGCTATTTTTTTTAAATTACTTAAACGCCTTTCTTTTTTGGGTCGGTATTACCCAGTTCAGGATGATCAATTGCGCCCTTACACTGTGCCTTATCACGTTCATAATCAGCCTGTTTCTGACCAGCTTCTGAACCATTTTCAAGAATTTCTCGCGTCCAGATATCCAGACTACTCAATGCCTTACGGCAAAGGGCATATTTTCCTTCAGTTACTGAGTCTGTCATCTTGACATTAATTCGCCAGTCAGTGGTAAGCTGACGGATTGGTTTACGAACTTCCTGTTCCAGACGCTCTGTCTGCTTCTGATAAACCAGTGCATCAATCTCATTCATGAGTTTCCATGCCTGCTGGGCGTAACTGGTGGCATCATTGGTCAGTTTTGGAGCAGGTTTAATCTCGACTTTTCGCTCTGGTTCGTTTGATGAGTTGCTGCATGCCTGTAAGCCCAGCACGCTGATTAAAACAGGGAGAAGAAGAAATGAACGGTTTAAATGAGCCCGCATTTTAAGTCGCCTAAACAAACATTTTCCTCATATGCTAGTGAATTCGGGTAGAATACTCAATCTGCGTTTTGACCTATTGTTCAACTCTTTAAAAATTCCAGGGTGTATTGTGTCTGAACATGAAAGTTCCGTTTTGACTCAGGCCGGTTTTTGGCAAGGTGCCAGAGATAGCCAGGCCATTATGCTGACCTATTTACCTGTCTCGTTTGCCTTTGGCGTTTCTGCTACCCAGTTTGGGTTTACTGCCTGGGAAGCTCTATTTTTATCCTGCTCCATGTATGCTGGTGCCAGTCAGTTTCTTGTAGTTGCCCTGCTCGGCAGTGGTACATCAATCTGGATGACAGCACTGACTGTTATCGCTTTAGATATTCGGCATCTGCTCTATGGACCAGCCTTATACAACCTGATTAACCATCAGTTAAACCTGAAAAAGACCGCTGCCTGGGCATGGGGACTTACCGATGAGGTATTTGCCAGTGGCATGATTAAACTCTCCCAACGCCGACAGGAATGGTCAGAGTCATGGATGCTGGGCTTAAGTCTGTTTAGCTGGCTATCTTGGGCAGGTGGTTCATTTCTAGGGGGGATGTTCGCCAATCAGGTGAGTAATTTGCCACGCTTCTTGCAAGCGGCCCTGGACTTTCTATTACCTGCGCTGTTTTTAAGCTTTTTACTCGCGGCTTTTGAGAGAAAACATACTCTGGTGGTAGCAGTATGCTTAATTGTTTCGGCCTTAGCCTGTTATTTTATTAATCTTTCTGCAGCAATTTTTATCGGGATTATTGCCGGTATTCTGGCCGGACTGTTTAAGCATTACATCCTCAAGCAGCATGACGATTTAATGGAAACACTATGAATCTGGATATTATTCTGGTCGGTCTCGTCGTGGGAATTGCAAATTTCATTTCCCGTTTTGGCCCATTTTACTTCATTCAAAAGTATCAGCAGCAGAATCAGCGTCGTGGTGCAATCTGGTTAAAAATTGCGCTGGGGAGTATCGGTATTTCTGCTATTAGCTCTATGCTAGTAGTTGCTACATTGCCCCCCCTGATTGAAACACCTAATAAAAGCTTGGCCATGCTGGCGGGTCTCCTTGTACTGATCGGTTTATATTTTAGATTCAGGAAAATCGTACCAGCAACTCTGACCGCAGCCATTGTTTATGGATTGGTCTATACTTACATACCTGTCTAAATGAAATTTTCTTTTGATTGATCAGAAGATTACTTGATAAAAACTTAAGCTTTTCTTGCTGAAACACTTAACACGCGCATGAGTTCTGTTATGCTGTAAGTCCACTTTTGCAAGGATGATTCGCATGAGCGTGACTATCGGTACTCCACTTCAATCTTCAGCGGTCAAAGTCTTGCTGCTTGGTTCGGGAGAGCTAGGTAAGGAAGTCGTCATTTCCTTGCAAAGGCTTGGAGTAGAAGTACATGCAGCGGATCGTTATGAACACGCGCCAGCCATGCAGGCCGCTCATTTTTCTTATAGCCTCAACATGGCAGACCCCCAACAGTTAAAAGCACTGATTGAGCAAGTCAAACCCCAGTTTATTGTCCCTGAAATTGAAGCAATTGCTACGGAAGTTCTTCTAGAGGTGGAAGCTGGACAACAAGCTGTTGTCATTCCTTCTGCTAAAGCTGTCAACCTGACCATGAACCGTGAAGGCATTCGCCGCCTGGCTGCTGAAGAATTAGGCTTGCCCACCTCTGCTTACCGTTTTGCCGACTCTCTGGAGAGCTTTCGTGCTGCCTGTGATGATATTGGTTATCCTAATTTTGTAAAACCAGTCATGTCATCTTCTGGTAAAGGACAGTCCCGGGTAAAAAGTTTTGATGAAGTTGATGCAGCTTGGGAATATGCACAGACTGGGGGACGGGTAAATCAGGGTAAGGTCATTGTTGAATCACAAATCGATTTTGACTTTGAAATTACTTTATTGGCTGTGCGTGCCAAGAATCCGCAAAGCGGCAAAATTGAAACCAGCTTTTGCGATCCGATTGGTCACCGACAGGATTCCGGGGACTATGTTGAAAGCTGGCAGCCGCAGCCCATGTCACCTGTGGCGCTTGAAGAGTCTAAACGGATTGCAGATAAAGTCACTGCGGCACTGGGTGGATGTGGAGTTTTTGGTGTTGAACTTTTTATCAAAGGTGATCAGGTCTGGTTTAGTGAGGTATCTCCCCGTCCACATGATACTGGGTTAGTTACCCTTGCTTCACAGTTCCAAAGTGAATTTGAGCTACATGCACGGGCTATTCTGGGCTTAGCTGTAAATACGGCGCGACACAGTGTTGCAGCCAGTGCTGTTATTTATGCTGGCCAAGATGGTTCTAACCTGTCATTTTCTGGTCTGGATCTTGCATTAGCTCATCCTTCTACAGACTTACGCCTGTTTGGCAAACCGGAAGGTTTTAAACGGCGCCGTATGGGTGTTGCTACTGCACGCGCAGCAACTATAGAAGAAGCACGTGAACTTGCGCAGCAAACAGCCGCACAAGTAATTGTAAACTCAAATCCATAAAGCTTTACTGCGGAACATGCTCATGATCACTACCTCGCCTCTGCTTAATTATGTCAAAAGCAATCATGATATTCAGGCCATTAATGTATGGCGTACTGATGTTGAAAAGCAGTTACAGGAGAGTTATGAAAATGGGCAGTCTATCCGTGACATTATTCTGGCCCGCTCCAATTTAATCGATGAAGCTCTGATCTTCTTATGGCAACACGCGGGACTCCACCAGACCGATCTTGGTCTGTTTGCTGTAGGGGGCTATGGCCGTCGTGAAATGTTGCCATACTCAGATGTCGATATCATGATTTTATCTGAAGACGATATCACTCCTGAACAGGAAAGCTTAATTTCTACTTTTATTTCTTCTCTTTGGGATGTCGGAAATTTTAAGCCAGGTATTAGTGTACGCACTATTGCCAGTTGTGTAGAACAGGCCACCAATGATTTAACTGTTGCTACTGCACTGATTGAAGCGCGGCTGATTACTGGAAATCAGCATCTGGCCAGATGGCCACGCCGAATTGTGTCACAGACCTGGACAGATAAAACTTTCTTTGATGCCAAAATGCAGGAGCAGGCAAAGCGTTATGCCCAGCATAATCATACAGAAAGCAATCTGGAACCCGATATTAAAAATGCGCCAGGCGGTATTCGTGACATTAACCAGATTGGCTGGATTGCTAAACGGCATTTTCGGGTTAATCGGATTTATGATCTTGTTCATCTCGGTTTTATTTCCGAATTTGAACTTGCTGTTCTGGAGGAAGCTGAAATTTTTCTCTGGGAAATCCGTCACCACCTGCACCGTCTGGTCAAACGTGATGAAAACAGGCTGCTATTTGATTACCAGCGCGAAATAGCAGCAAAATTTGGCTATGTTCATAAGGAAGGTGAATCTCCGAACTATCCGATTGAGCAGTTCATGAAGCGGTATTACCGTACTGCGCAGCAAGTTTCAACTTTAAATGAAATGCTACTGGCTTATTTTAATGAGTCTGTTATTACCCCGCGGCTACCAAGTTATGAGCGTAAAATTGAAGAAATCAATGAACACTTTAAACTGGTAGACGGTAAACTCGCAGTACAACATCATAAAATATTTTCGGAAAATCCAAGTGCAATTCTGGAGATTTTCTATTTACTGGCTAACCGGCCAGAAATTCAGGGAGTGCGTGCCCGAACACTTCGCCTGCTGACCCTAGCAGCCAAGCGAATTGACCAGAGCTTTCGTGATAATCCCATGCATCAAGCTCTTTTCATGGCAATTATACGCTCTCCCTACCGTTTATACGACACATTGGTGGCGATGAAACGTTATGGGGTGCTCGGTAAATACATACCTTCTTTTGGGAAAATTACCGGATTAATGCAATATGACCTGTTTCATATTTATACGGTGGATGCTCATACACTCCTGTTACTCAGAAATTTAAACCGCTTTAAAGAGCCAGAATTTGCGAAAGATTTTCCAGTCGTCAGCTCGGTTTTTCAGCGTCTTGCCCGTCGTGATATCGTATTTTTAGCCGCATTATTTCATGATATTGCTAAAGGCCGCGGGGGTGATCATAGTGAACTGGGTGCAGTTGATGCAATCGAATTCTGCCGTGCACATGGTTTTACTGAACGTGAGTGCAAAATGGTGGCGTGGCTCATCCAGAACCACCTGCTGATGTCATTAACTGCTCAAAAGAAGGATATTTCCGATCCGGATGTGGTTAAAGAATTTGCCGAAAAATTGGGTGATATGGAGCATCTGGATTACCTATACTGTTTAACAGTAGCAGATATTAATGCGACTAATCCAAAACTCTGGAATACGTGGCGTGCCTCATTAATGCGTCAGCTATATACGCATGCACGTGATGTAATTCGCACCGGCCTGGGTCGCCCCGTGGAATACCAGATGCTCATTGAAGATACCAAATTTGCAGCCAGTGAACTTCTGGTGGACGAGTTTGCCCTGGAAGAGGTAGAAAAGGTCTGGCAAGAACTGGGGGATGAGTATTTTCTCAAAGAGTCCGCGAATGAAATTGCCTGGCATACCCGTGCAATCCTGCAACATGGGGATAATCCAGCTCCTCTGGTATTGATGCGGGCACATCGTAAAGCTGCACAAGATGCTGTCCAGATTTTTATTTATACTCAAGATAAGCCAAATCTGTTTGCGACTACAGTTGCAGTACTAGACCGAATGAATCTCGATGTTCAGGACGCCCGAATTATTACTGCCACAAAAGCATTCAGTCTAGACACTTATGTAGTACTGGACCGTTTTGGAACCTTACTCACTGATGCTGAACGCAAGCAGACCGTTGCAGATGCGCTGGTTCAGGCACTCAGCCATGCCGACAATTACCCGGGGTTAATGCAGCGTCGTATTCCTCGTCAGTTGCGCCATTTTGATGTAAAAAATACTGTCGATATCACCCTAAATCCGGCTTTACAGCAAAACATGGTGGAAATTTCCACACTTGACCAACCTGGCTTACTTGCTAAAGTAGGCGGTCTGTTTATGATGCAGGGGCTGGATATTCATTCTGCCAAAATTGTCACACTCGGTGAACGGGCTGAAGATATTTTCTTTGTGACAAAGAAGGATGGCACGCCTATGAATGCTGAAGAAGCTCAGCTTTTTTCTGCAAAACTGAAATCAGCACTCGATGAAGCTTCAAGCCAAGTCATAAGCCAGCATTAAGTTACAACTAAACGGTATTTTTTCAATGAACTCAAGCTTGTCATTATTACATCCTTATCCTTTTGAAAAGCTTAATCAACTTTTTAAGGATGTAGTCCCTGCGGACCTTCCCTTGATTCCCCTCTCTATTGGTGAGCCCAAGCATCCTGCCCCTGATTTTGTAAAAAAGGCGATTATTGATAACTTTGAACAGCTTTCAACTTATCCGAACAGCAAAGGCTTACCTGAATTAAGACAGAGTATTGCAGACTGGTTAACTCGCCGCTTCCAGCTGAACACCATTAGTGCCGAAAATAATATTCTTCCTGTATCGGGAACGCGTGAGGCCATTTTCTCTTTCGTTCAGGCTTTGGTAAAACGAGAAGATACACCTTATGTGGTCATGCCGAATCCGTTTTATCAGATTTATGAAGGTGCAACCCTTCTAGCAGGTGCAAAACCATACTTCATTAACTGCACCCAAGAAAATAACTATCTGGGTGACTTTGACCATGTACCCAATGAGGTATGGGAAAAAACAGCACTACTGTTTGTATGTACACCAGGTAATCCAACAGGTGCGGTTTTGTCTAAAGATCAGTTAAAAAAACTGATTGCACTTTCAGACCAGTATGATTTTGTCATTGCATCAGATGAGTGTTATTCAGAACTCTGGTTCGATGAAGCACCCGTTGGCCTTCTTGAAGTCTGTGCTGAAATCGGACGTAATGACTATAAAAACTGTGTAGTATTTCATTCCCTGTCCAAACGCTCAAACCTGCCGGGAATGCGTTCCGGTTTTGTCGCAGGTGATGCCAACCTGCTTAAACCTTACCTGAAATATCGCACATATCATGGTGCAGCCATGCCCGTTCAACATCAGCTCGCCTCAATTGTGGCTTGGAATGATGAAAACCATGTAGAAGAAAACCGTAAGCTTTACCGGGCCAAATTTGAACTATTTCAAAATGAACTGGGGCATCTTCTGCCACTTCAAAAACCAGATGCAGGTTTTTATTACTGGTTAAAAGTAGACCATGATGAAAATTTTGCCAAAATGCTCATGGAAAAAGCACATATCAAAGTACTACCGGGACGTTACCTGTCACGTGAGACTCCGCAAGGTAATCCGGGTGAAAATCATGTACGTTTGGCCTTGGTTGCTGACATTGCTCAATGTGAGCAGGCTATTGAACGATTAAAGAGAGTACTTTAATCTTAATTTACTGAAAAAATGAAGGGCGATTAAATCGCCCTTTTATTTTTACTTTTACTGTGCCAATGCCCTTTCAATATCTTCTTCTAAAGCTTCAGGCTTACTGGTTGGTGCATAACGGTTCAGCACTTCACCATTTTTTCCTACCAGAAACTTGGTAAAGTTCCATTTAATGCCGTTGCCCAAAATTCCCTTACTGTTATTGGTTAAATAACGAAAAACTGCATGGGCTTCTGGGCCTTTTACATCAACCTTGGCAAACATTGGAAAACTGACACCGTAATTTTTCTGGCAAAATGCACCAATCTGGTCATTTGTCCCCGGGTCCTGTCCGCCAAACTGGTTACATGGAAAACCTAATACTTCTAATCCCTGATCTTTATACTTCTGGTAAACTTTCTCCAGACCAGCAAACTGCGGTGTGAAACCGCATTTACTTGCAGTATTAACAATCAGTAAGACTTTGCCCCGATAGTCAGCCATTGATTTAGTTTTTCCATCTAACAACTCAGCTTCAAACTGATAAATGTTGGTCATGGATAGGTTTCCTCATCACTTTTTTCTTGTGTTTTTAATTCGAGTGAAGCCGAATTTACGCAATAGCGCAGTCCTGTCGGCTGTGGACCATCTTCAAATACATGTCCCAGATGAGCATCACAATGATGACAAACTATTTCTGTTCTGACCATCCCATGACTTAAGTCTTCATGTTCTTCTATAGCAGTTGAATTAATCGGACGGAAAAAGCTTGGCCAGCCACACCCGCTATCGTATTTGGTTTCTGAAGAAAACAGTTCTGCACCACAGCAACGGCAGGTATATACCCCGTCCTGTTTACTGTTCCAGTATTTCCCCGTAAACGCAGGTTCAGTACCTTTTTGTCGCGCAATACGAAACTCTTCGGGTGATAACTCTCTTTGCCATTCTCGGTCTGTTTTATTGAGTTTTCCCATCATTAACTCCTTTAATTCTATGACATTCAATGTCATGCTTCAGTACTTTCATATTTACGCTAGACAACAAAAAATTTCTAGCTAAATTTCACCATAGATTGTGCTATTTCAGTTAATCTATTTTTCTCTTAATATACATATAATTGGATGAGATCATGTCCGTTTTAGGTAACACTACACCCCGCGAAATCAAAAAATCGTCTAAGCTTGAGCATGTTTGCTATGACATTCGTGGACCAGTGTTACGAGCCGCCAATGAAATGGAAGAACAGGGCCATAAAATTATCAAACTCAATATTGGTAACCCCGCCCCGTTCGGCTTTGAAGCGCCACAAGAAATCATTAATGATGTTGCCCTGAACCTGCCAAATGCAGTGGGTTATACCGATTCAAAAGGAATCTTTCCGGCACGTAAAGCGATCTGCCAGTATTACCAGCAAAAAGGTGTATTTGATGTCAGCGTAAAAGATGTCTACATTGGTAATGGCGTATCAGAACTCATAGTTATGGCCATGCAAGGTCTGCTAGATGATGGCGATGAAATGCTGGTGCCAATGCCGGACTACCCGCTCTGGACAGCAGCTGTTAATCTCTCTGGCGGCACAGCGATTCACTATAAATGTGATGAAGAAAATTTCTGGTATCCCGATATCGCTGATATGGAAAGTAAAATCACTCCAAATACCCGCGGTATTGTGGTGATTAATCCGAACAACCCAACCGGTTCGGTTTATCCGCGCCACGTACTTGAACAGATTGTTGCACTGGCAAAAAAATATGACCTGATCCTGTTTGCTGACGAAATTTATGACAAGATTATTTATGATGGAATTGAACATGTAGCCCTGGCAGCACTGGCAGGTGATCAGTTATGTGTCTCTTTCAATGGTCTCTCTAAAGCTTATCGTATTGCAGGTTACCGTTCAGGCTGGATGGCAATTACCGGTAATAAAAGCCGTGCAGTAGACTATATTGAAGGTCTGGATATGCTTGCCTCAATGCGTCTGTGTGCCAATCATCAGGCTCAATATGCAATTCAGACTGCACTTGGAGGCTATCAGTCTATTAATGACTTGATTCGTCCAGGCGGACGTTTATATGAGCAGCGCAATATTGCCTGGGAAATGTTAAATGAAATTCCTGGAGTTTTCTGTGTTAAACCGGAAGGCGCCATGTACTGTTTTCCACGTTTAGATCCAGCAGTGTATCCGATTGAAGACGACGAAAAATTTATGCTGGATTTTCTGCGTGCAGAAAAAGTATTGTTAGTACAAGGTACAGGCTTTAACTGGCCAACTCCAGATCATTTCCGTGTAGTGTTCCTGCCTGCCGAAAATGAATTACGCGAAGCAATCAACCGTTTAAGTCGCTTTTTGGCAAAAATGCGATAAGTCTGTTAAATAAAATAGTGTTCTGCATCTTTCTATTCGAAAGATGTAGAGCTTAAAATTGCTATATTCAGTTTTATCTCATTTATAGATTTATATTGAATAAAATTTTATATAGGATAAAAATTTATCAGATAAATATTTTTTATAAAAAATTATAAATAAACACATGATTTTAATAATTAAATTTTTTCAAATTTGAATTTTCAAAAGCACTTAATAAGATAAGGAATGACTTTATATTCACTATATTGCATATAGCTTTATTGGTATGATGCAGCTCATGAGTAGGTTCTAAATTTTATTGAGTTAAATAACATGCTGTAGTGATAGCAGTCAGTTTCTCTAATACAATAGAGTGTTAGAACAGACCACTACAAATTTCTTAACGCTTTAAACCGGTCTTCATTTCACGAGAGCGGTTGGTTTAAGCTTGATTTAATGATCAAATGTTATAATTTGTAAATTTAAATATATTAAATTTACCGGGACGAATACATGAAAAAGTTGCTTGGCCTTGTATTAGGCGTATCTGTAGGACTGGCAGGATGCTCAAAACCTGAACAGCCTGCAACTGAAAACGCTACACAGGATTCTGCTGAAGTTAAAACCGTAACTATGGCATCTACTGGTTCAGATGCAGATATCTGGCGCTACATTGCAACTCTGCCTGAAACTAAAGAAGCTGGCATTAAACTGGATGTTAAAAACTTCACTGATTATGTTGCCATGAATACCGCTGTAGCCAATAAGGAAGTCGACCTGAACGCATTTCAGTCGTATGCCTATATGGTCGCATATAATGCCAACAATAAAGACAAGATTGCACCGGTATCTACTACTTATCTAGAACCGATGGGTATTTACTCAACCAAAGTAAAGAAAGTTGAAGAGTTCCCAAATGGTGCCACCATTGCTATTCCAAATGATGGGGCAAATGAGTCACGTGCATTGCTACTGCTTCAGTCTGCGGGTCTGGTGAAATTAAAGCCCGGTTTTGACGAGGTACAGGGTACTCCTGCCGATATCGTTGAAAATAAAAAGCAGATTGTGATCAAGCCTGTCCAAATGGCAACTGCAGTCCGTGTAAAAGATGAAGTAGATGCCATAGTATTGGGCAATACTTTAGCAATGGAAGGCGGTTTAAATGTGCTTAAAGATGCTATTTATTATGAACCAATTGACCAGAGTACCAAAATGAATGTAAACATTCTGGCTACTGCTGCTGATCGTCAGAATGATCCTGTACTACAGAAAGTTGGCGCGCTATACCATACTGCACCGGTTAAGCAGTACATTCAGGAAAAATTTGGCGGTACTAAAGTCGATGTAAACAAGCCGGTAAGCTATCTTACTGACGCAAAATAATCATATAATTGCGATTAAAAAACAGGCAAAGTGAACTTTGCCTGTTTTTTCATTCTTATACAGTATCTTGACGCTATGATCGAATTTAAGAACATCTCCAAACATTACCAGCTCAAGGGCCAGACTATTCGTGCCCTTGACCAGATTAACCTGCAGATACCAGATGGCAGTATATTTGGTATCATCGGTTATAGTGGTGCGGGTAAAAGTACACTCATCCGTCTGATTAACTTACTAGAACGTCCGGATGAGGGTCAGGTTATTATTCACCAGAAGGATTTCACTGCTCTGGATGCCCGTAAATTGCGTCAGGAACGTGCCAATATTGGTATGATTTTTCAGCATTTCAATTTACTGCAAACTAAAACTGTAGCAGCCAATATTGAAATGCCGATGAGACTGTTGGGTTATAGCAAGGCTGAACGCGAAAAACGCTTGAATGAACTGCTCGACTTTATTAATTTAAAGCACAAACGAGATGCTTTTCCCGATGAGTTGTCGGGTGGACAGAAACAGCGGGTTGGTATTGCACGCGCTCTAGCAAATCATCCAAAAATTCTGCTTTGCGATGAAGCTACGTCTGCACTTGACCCGCAGACCACCCAGTCTGTTTTGCAACTGCTTAAAAAAATTAATAAAGAGCAAGGGATTACCATTGTGATGGTTACCCATGAAATGGATGTGATTGAATCAGTTTGTGATTATGTCGCAGTGATGGAACATGGTAAAGTCATTGAGACAGGCTCTACACTAGATATCTTCAGTCAGCCACAACATCCAACAACTCAGAACTTTATCCAAACTGTTTTGCAACAGCAATTACCGGTTAATATTCTAAATAATTTGGAAAACCAGAATCATCATAGTATTTACTGCCTGAAATTCCTGGGTAAGTCTGCTCAGGAAACGGTAGTTCAAGCTGTAATCAAAAAGTTTGACTTAAGCTTAAATATTTTGTTTGCCAATATGACTGAAATTCATGGGACTGTTATTGGACAAATGTTTATTCAACTTTTAGGTGACCCGGAAGTGATTCAGCAAGCTATTCTGTTTCTGGAAAATAATGGCGTGCAGGTTGAACAGTCAGGAGTGCAGGTATGAGAGACTTGATTGTTCAGTGGCTCACTAGCGTTACTGCGCCATTTTGGAAAAGCTCACTTTCAATTGACCAGTTCGTAACTGCTTTACAGGAAACCTTCCACATGGTGTTTTTTGCCATGCTATTTGGTTGTGTCTGGGGTTTTATTCAGGGTATTACTCTGGTGGTTACACGTCCGGGAGGTATTTTACCAAACCGGTTGATTTATCATGGTTTAAACCCTATTGTTAATGCGCTACGTTCCCTGCCTTTTATCATATTGCTTATTGCAGTCATTCCACTGACCAAGCTGCTGGTCGGAACTTCGATTGGAACATGGGCTGCTATCGTGCCTTTGACTATTTATGTAGGTCCTTATATCGGTCGGCTGGTTGAAACTTCACTGCTGGAAGTAAATGAAGGAATTATTGAATCAGCTCAAGCGATGGGAGCGACTCCCCTACAAATTATTTTTAATTTTATTTTGCCAGAAGCCCGTAGCTCACTGATCCTTAACCTGACCACAGCTACTATTAGCCTGATTGGTGCGACTGCAATGGCAGGTGCTGTTGGTGCGGGCGGCATTGGAGACCTGGCTATTTCTTATGGCTATCAGCGTTTTGATACCAGTGTAGTTATTTTAACAGTTATTGTTCTTTTGATTCTGGTTCAAATCGTCCAGATGCTCGGTGAATGGCTAGCCCGTCTCAGATAGGTTCAGGACTGATTAACCGCCCTCTATAGAGGGCTTTTTTCAGGTTTGCTGTTTGTTATAATCGTGCTATAGCTGTGATTAACCGGTCAATATTTATGATAAAAATATGATTAGTAATCTTTGCTTTTAGCATATGTACAGTGTCTGAGGCTTCTACATTACCTTATAGATTATGATACGAGTATAAAGGTAAATGTATTAGAGCTTAGACAGTCTGTAACGGCTTCTCAATTAACCAAACAGCTAGTCATCCAAAATATAAAAACTCAAAAAAATTACTCGAAATGTATAGGTAACTATGAATATTCAACTGCTCCTATTCCACACAAGGGGCTGTTTTTTGAAATATCTCCAGAAGATAACTCCCCTTTTTCTAAAAACTATTCAAAAGCAGAGACAGTATTAATCAACTCACTGATACTTAGGGCCGAGTTAGTCTGAACTGAAAAAATACAGCAGACCTTAGCGAAAAAACCTTGGTAAACAATCTTTCCATCTCAAGAGATTATATTCTTGCCAAGTTTAAAAAGGAGTTTTTTTAAATGCAAAAGGGATAAAAATTACAGGCACAGTAATACTGCTAACTTCTGCTGACCTGAAAGCTTATCTCAAGCATCCGGATGAGTACGTCCCTCCTTATTTTCCATATCTTGACTTTACTTTCAAAAATGGCAGGTTACGTGCTTTCGATATATGCCAAGGTATAACCTGTTAATTACTGGTACTTTTATTAGGAGGGTATATTTATAATGGAATTTCTGTCTTTCCATTTATAGCCCTGCTTAAAATGAAATTATAAAAGATTCTAATGTAGTAAATATTGAGCTATGCCGTTCACAAGAGCATGTTAAAATACAGGGCAGTTTAGGCAGGGTTGTTTTCTATGCAGTTTGTTCATCTTGGTATTCATACAGAGTTCTCGATTACAGAATCAATCGTACGTGTGCCTGATCTGGTTAAAGCTGCTCAAAAAGATGAAATGCCTGCTTTGGCACTGACTGATCTGTCTAACCTGCACGCAGCGGTCAAATTTTACGGAAAATGTTTGGGTAAAGGTATCAAGCCTATTTTAGGCTCAGAAATCCGCCTGAATGATGCTGAACATCGTATGACCTTATTGGCAATGACCAATACAGGCTGGCGAAACCTGACAGAACTGGTATCTGAAGGTTATATCCGCGGTCAACAGCTAGATATTCCCTGTGTACAAAAAGAATGGATACTGGACCAGAACCAGGATTTGATTGCCCTGCTCGGAATGAATTCTGATGTCGGTAAAATGCTGATTACCTCTAATCCTCAAAAAGCTGAACCTTTGCTGGAAGAATGGATCGCCAAATTTGGAAATCGGGTTTATTTAGCCCTAACCCGCACTAATCGTCCGGACGAAGATGACTTTATTATAGAAGCGGTGAAACTGGCCCAGAAGTATAATATTGGTGTAGTGGCACACAATGATGTGCACTTCATGACCCGAGACGACTTCGAAGCGCATGAGGCCCGGGTCTGTATTGCTGATGGTTATGTCCTTGGTGATAATCGCCGTCCGAAAACCTATTCGCCCGAACAGTATTTTAAGTCTTCTGAAGAGATGACCGAGCTGTTCTCGGATATTCCGTCAGCCATTGAGAATACTTATCATATTGCTAAACGTTGTAACGTAACCTTGCAACTGGGTAAGTACTTCCTGCCGGATTATCCGATTCCAGAGGGTTATACTATTGATACCTTCTTTGCGCATTTGTCCAAAGAAGGCCTCGAAGAGCGGTTAAATTTCCTTTATCCACCTGAGGAGCGTGATGAATACTGGCCGGAAATACGTAAGCCTTATGATGAACGTATCGAATACGAGATTAATATTATTAACTCGATGGGGTTTCCGGGCTACTTCCTGATTGTAATGGACTTCATTCAATGGTCAAAGAATAATGGCGTACCGGTAGGCCCTGGCCGTGGTTCAGGTGCAGGTTCTCTGGTTGCTTATAGTTTAAAAATTACTGATCTTGATCCGCTGCGCTATGAACTACTGTTTGAACGTTTCTTAAATCCGGAACGTGTTTCGATGCCTGACTTCGATGTCGATTTCTGTATCGCTGGCCGTGACCGTGTAATTGATTATGTAGCACGTACTTATGGTCGTGATGCCGTCTCCCAGATTGCTACTTTTGGTACTATGGCGGCCAAAGGAGCGATTCGTGATGTGGCCCGGGTTCTAGGTAAATCTTATGGACTGGCAGATCGTATTTCCAAACTGATTCCAACTAAACCCTTGGGCTTAAGTCTGGAAGAATCCTTGCAAGCTGAACCTCAGCTTAAGGATATTGTTACCAACCCATCCAACCCGGATTATGATGATGCTTCAGAGATCTGGGAAATGGCGCTAAAACTGGAAGGTATTACCCGTAATACCGGTAAACATGCCGGTGGTGTAGTTATTTCACCAACCAAGATTACCGATTTTTCTGCGGTCATGTGTGATGCTGATGGTACGGCGCGCGTAGCGCAGTTCGATAAGGATGACGTAGAAGCAGCAGGTCTGGTAAAGTTTGACTTTCTGGGTTTGCGTAACCTGACCGTGATTGAAGACGCAGTCAAGAATATCAATAAACGTATTAAAAGCGATAAACCTTTAGATATTGCTGCTATTCCACTTGAAGATAAAGACGCTTATCTGGTCTTTGCCAATGCCAATACCACCGCGGTATTCCAGTTTGAATCTGTGGGCATGAAAAAGATGCTCAAAGAAGCACGTCCAAGCAAATTTGAAGAAATTATTGCTTTCGTATCTTTATATCGTCCAGGACCGATGGATCTGATCCCTGACTTTATTCATCGTATGCATGGTGGTGAGTTTGAATATCTGCATCCTCTGCTTGAAGGCGTACTAGAGCCGACTTACGGGATTATGGTGTATCAGGAACAGGTCATGCAGGCGGCACAGTACTGTGCGGGTTATACGCTTGGTGGTGCGGATTTGCTGCGCCGGGCAATGGGTAAGAAAAAACCTGAGGAAATGGTTAAGCAGCGTAAAATCTTCATTGAAGGTGCTGCAAAAAAAGATATTGATGAAGCTACAGCCAACCATATTTTTGATTATATGGAAAAATTTGCCGGCTATGGTTTTAATAAATCGCATGCAGCTGCCTATGCATTAGTAGCCTACCAGACGGCATGGTTAAAAGCGCACTATCCAGCTGAATTTCTGGCAGCGGTAATGTCATCGGAAATGCAGAATACCGATAACGTGGTATTTTTGATTGATGACTGCCGAAAAAACAATCTGGAAGTTTTGCCACCTTCGGTCAATATGTCAATTTACCAGTTCCATGCAATTGATGAAAAAACTATTGTATATGGTCTTGGTGCGATTAAAGGCGTTGGTGAGGCTGCAATGCAGTCAGTGATTGATTCGCGTAACCAGCAAGGACCGTATAAAGATCTATTCGATTTCTGCCACCGCATTGATCTGAAGAAAATCAATAAACGTACTTTAGAAGCACTGATTCGTGCCGGTGCATTGGATTGTCTAGGTATTGAACGTGCCGACCTGATGGCACAGCTTCCAGAGGCAGTACAAGCAGCAGATCAGGCCCGTCAAAACCGTGAAACCGGGATTATGGATCTTTTCGGTGAAGTTGAAGAAATTCAGCGTAAACCAGCTAAACCTGTAAAACCCTGGAGTGACGAGGTTCGTCTCAAAGGCGAAAAAGACACTTTAGGCCTTTACCTGACCGGGCACCCTATTAATGTCTACCGGCCAGAACTCAAGTCTTTTGTTCCAAGTCGGCTGAATGAACTGACACCTACCCGTCGTGGCGTGACCACTGTATTCGCTGGTCTGGTAATCGATGTCGCCAATTTTCCAAACCGCGTCATGATCACTCTGGATGATGGTACAGCGCGTGTGGAAGTCAGCTGTAACCATGAGCGTTTCCAACGATTTAAAGATATTATCCAGCCTGAAAAAGTCGTAGTCATTGAGGGAGAAATTTATGAGCGCGAAGGTTATGAACGCCCGATGGCGCGTCTCAGCAAGGCTTTTAGCTTAAATGAAATCCGTCAGAAGCGAGCAAACAGCATCAAGATACAGCTGAGTGATGATCTGCTAGGCCCGGCATTGGGTCCGGAGTTGCAAAAAATACTTGCACCTTACTGTAATATAGATATGTACCAGCATATTCCGGTACAGCTATTTATAGAGCAGCCCTATGCTACAGCAGAGCTACATTTGGGTCCAAGCTGGAAAGTTGCCCCACTTGATGAGTTGCTGGCAAAATTGCGTGATTATTTTGGCAAGGAAGCTCTGCATATCGAATACCAGGTCAAATCCAAAGCTGCGCGGGTAGTAGAGCCCGTGCGCCCGGTACATACAGCTTCCCCCGCTTCAAATGATATAAGCATGGATGAAGCTTTAGAACTTTATCAGGCTGAAGTCAGCCAGTATTCTTGATACAAAAATTGGATATCCTATGAGCAGTTTTGATAATGCTTTAATCTCAGAGCATTTATCCCATGTCCGAATTGTAATGGTCAATACCACACTTCCGGCTAATATTGGCAGTGCTCTGCGTGCCATGAAAACAATGGGTCTTTGCCGACTGGTTCTAGTCGCTCCAAAAACTTATCCACATCCGGATATTGATGCGCTGGCAGCAGGTGCACAGGATCTTATTGAACAGGTCCAGATTGTCGAAACACTGGAAGAGGCCATTCAGAACTGTCATGTGGTATTTGGTACCAGTGCCCGCAGTCGGACCATCCCATGGCCACTGTTAGATGCCCGCCCGGCAGCACAAACCTCTATGCAGGCAGTTGTCAGTAAACAGCAGGAAATTGCGGTAGTATTTGGCCGTGAAGACCGTGGCCTGACCAATGAAGAGCTGGCACTGGCCAATTATCATGTCACTATTCCAGTCAATACAGATTATGGCGTACTTAATGTCGCTCAGGCAATTCAAGTAATCTGCTATGAAATGCGTATGGCTACACTGGAGCTGATGGATACTCCACCTCAAGAAACCAATCAAATGCCGGTAGCTGGCAAGTCTATGATGGACTGGGATGAGCCGTTGGTTACACATGAGCAAATGGAGCAGTTTTATCCCCATCTAGAAAAAATGCTTGAAGAGATTGAATTTTTAGATCCCAACAATAAACGCCTGTTACCTTTACGCTTGCGTCGCTTATTCGGACGTATACAATTAGATCGTATGGAATATCATTTATTGCGTGGCATTTTTAGTCGGGTGCAGGCCTTGAACAATGGCACATGGAAAAAGTCGAACAGCCAAAAGGAGCAGCCAGATGCTTAAGCAGCTTAAAGAAGATATTAAGGCCGTATTTGCCCGTGATCCCGCTGCCCGTAACACATTGGAAGTATTAACGACCTATCCAGGTATTCATGCATTAATTATGCATCGGGTAGCCCATGAACTGTGGAAGAAAGACTGCAAGGGTACAGCCCGGCTTTTATCTTCATTCAGCCGCTTTGCCACTGGTATAGAAATTCATCCGGGTGCAAAGATTGGCCGACGCTTTTTTATTGATCATGGTATGGGTGTAGTGATCGGTGAAACAGCAGAGATTGGAGACGATGTTACTCTTTATCATGGCGTTACTTTAGGCGGCACTACCTGGAATAAAGGCAAACGTCATCCTACACTTGAAGATGGCGTAGTAGTCGGTGCAGGTGCTAAAATTCTTGGACCATTTACTGTGGGGAAAAATGCCAAAGTAGGCTCGAATACAGTAGTTACAAAGGCTATACCTGCAGGGGTTACAGCGGTAGGCGGACCGGCACGTTACATTTTTAAAGATAAAGAAGCTCAGGATAACGAACAGGAAGCGCGTCGTCGTTCTTATGCAGAACGTATAGGTTTCCAGCCTTATGCCGCCACACAGGAACAGGCCGATCCTATTCTTGAAGGTATGCGTGTATTGCTGGACCGTATTGAATATAACGAGAAACGCATGAACACCTTATGTCAGCGTTTATCGCTACTTGACCCGACATTTAAGCGTTCAGCACAAAATGAACAGCACCCATTTAGTGAAGAAGAGTTAAAGATTATTGAAGAAGTGCGCCGTGAATGCGAAGCACAAAGTACCCAGACCAAAGCTTGAGCTAAATTAAAACATATACTCACAAGCTGGACATTGCATGTTTGCATAGGATTTTTTAGACTGGCAAACGTGCTTCTCTTATGTAGATAACAATTAACGGAAGAATTATATGACTTTTAAGCCACTGGCCTGTGCATTGATTGCTACTTCATTTCTTACTGCATGTTCAACCGGACCAGTAAAACAGAAAGTAAACAATGAACCGGTCGTCTTTACTGAACCTGAAATTTCTCCACCATTTTATGCACTAAACCCGTTTGATTATAATGCTCCGCCTCCATTTGAAGTTGCGCTAAAAGCAGCCGCAGCACAGCCAGTTACCAAGCTTCAGGTCACAGACCCAACCACTGGCCAGACTACGACCCTTGAAACCAATAAACTTATTGTTCCAATTATCAACAGTAATCAGCGCGCCATGAAATTTGCTGTACTGGCTGGTGAAAATGAAATTGATATTACTGAAATTGATGACTTTCTACAGCTGGTAGAAGGTAAGGCACGCCATTATCCACCACGCTTTACCGAACGTCAGGAACGTCGTGGTTTTGAAAATAAACTTAAAGAGGTTAGTCAACGACTCGATACACTGGCAGCTAATCCAAATGCTTCATTCGATGTATTAATTCGTGCTTTCAAAGCAAGTGTAATGGCACGCAATCTGGACCTGGGTAAAAACTATACGACTCAGTCACTAGTTTATGCACAGCGTATTTTACGTATTAATCAAGATGATCCAGAAGCCAATTTCTGGTTTGGCTTTGCCCTGTCTGAAGGTGGCGGTCAGCGTGAAGCGATTCCATATCTGGATAAAGCAATGAAATTTGGCGTACAGGAAGCTTATCTTTCAGCAGCTAATAACTATATTGCAATGGAACAGAAAAAGAATGCGACCACAACTCTAAAAAATTATAAAGTAAAATATTCGCAAGAAGCCGAAGTTGCTGACCGTTTGATTGAAGAAATTGACAAGCGGGGCCGCTGGAATGTCTGGCAGATATTAAATATAAATGTTCCTGCCACTCCATCTGCACCTGTAGCTACAGCAGCTCCAGGTACTGCCACTCCTGCACAACCTGCCTCATAACTCTCACACATTTTGCACAATTTAGGCTGCTTCGGCAGCCTATTTTTATAGGGTTTGAATTGAAAACAGCCAGAATTCACGTATGATTTAATCGAGATTATCTTGTTGATTCTTCAGCCCATGTTTAGAAATAAAATAAATAGAATCTGGCTATTATCTACCCTATCCGTTGTGCTGCTCAGCGGTTGCCAGGTGGTCAGTGTTAAACAGCAAGCATTGAATATCAGTATCGCAAATGAACGCGATAGCATTTTAACCCGTGACCGGATGAGTGAGGCCAGTCTGAACGTATTGTCCATGACGGGACGTGAAGCTGAGGCCTGTACTGAGAAGCCGGATGAGTGTATTAAAGAACTCGAGCAGATTCCACAGATCATGGATGAGCAGATGCTTTCCGCTGCTAGTGAGATATATCTGGCAAAGTCGCTTGAACTTTCTGGAGGAGCCGAATGCACAGCACCAAAGAGTAAAGGTGACTCAACTAAAGCTATGGAGAAGCGAAAATTACAGGAACAGAATTATAATCAGTGTCTGGATCAACAGCTGAATCTTCTGGACAAAAGCATCCGTTATAGCTATGCCTATCTGTTTAAAACAGAACGCCATCCTGAAGACCGGATTTTTGATAACCGTCAGGTACAGATTCGTGATTTTTATAACCAGGCGCTAGCAAAGCTGGTTACAACTTATAGTTTACGCCATCCTAGTAAAACGGTTTCACCCCAAATTAAGGTGGGTAAAAGTATCTACACTATTAATGTAGATCAATACCCACAGCTTAAAAACCAGCCATTAGAACAATTGCTTTCAAGTTATAACCTTAACTTCTCAGGGCTACGCTCAATTAACCGTCGTGACGGTTTTGGCTCTGAGTTTGTTGTAGTATTACCACAGGAAGAGCGTAAGGAAGTAGATAAATATATCCTTGACCCAATGAACTTTTCTTATGAAAATGGCGTAAATCCGAATATTCATAAGGCTCGCTATCTAGCAGTAACTATTACAGCTCAGCCAAAGACAGAGAGCAGTATAGAAGAAATATTAAACAGTCCGCACTTTCAGTTAAATGTATATGATCCTTACAGTACCAAGAAAGTTAAAGTAGGAGGTGAAAATTATCCACTTGCGGCCAACTTTTCTGCACCTTACGGTTTGTGGCTGGCTCAGAATAATCTGGGTATTGCGGCTTATCTTACCCTGCTTGACCGGCGGCAAGATTTAACTATGCCGCATTTATACATGCTTGAGCCCTATAACCCGGACAAAAAAGTAATCGTATTGGTCCATGGACTGGCCAGCAGTCCAGAGGCTTGGATTGCAGTAACTAACGACATTATGGGTGATAATGTATTACGTGAACACTATCAGGTATGGCAAGTTTTCTACTCTACCAATATGCCAATCATTGAAAGTCGTTTTCAGATCTATGCCTTGCTACAGCAAGCTTTCAAGAATCTTGACCCAAATGCTCCCTCTGCTAAAGATGCAGTTCTGATTGGTCATAGTATGGGAGGTATTATTAGCCGCTTATTGGTAAGTCAGGCTGACCTTTCAGAAACAGCACTTCAGAAAATGAACTCTTACCAGCTGGTACAGTATCGAAATGAGCCCATGATTCGCGAGCGTCTACGCCTGCAACCTATCAATAATTTTACTCGCGCTGTATTTCTGGCAACTCCTCATAAAGGAACTAGATATGCTGATCGTTGGTTTACCTTGGCAGCACGTAAAATTATCCGCATACCAGGTACTTTCGTAAATGCAATTGGCGAATCTCTACGAAATGATGACTTGAGTATTAAGGATATCTTACAGCAGGTTGATCGCTCACTAATTCAGAATGGACCAAGCAATTTAAGCTATAAATCTAAATTTATTGACTTGACTGAAGATGTGATGCCTGTTGATGGTCTGGTATATCATTCAATTCTTGGAAATAATACAGACAGTCAAGATCCAAATGTGATTACAGATGGTGTAGTTACCTATCAAAGTGCTCACCTAGAAGGCGCGGCCTCTGAAAAAATCTTTAAAGGTGGCCATTCTATTCAAATGACGCCAGAAACTATTCTTGAACTGCGCCATATTCTAAGACAGCATTTAACTGAACTGGGTCTTTACCATCCTGATGAAATAAAAATTGAGTCACCCTAAATATAAACTTATAAAAAATGGGCTCTTAAAGGCCCATTTTTTTGCTCTACTGAATTTCAAGCTTTCATTTTTCTTAAGGTAAGTATCTGTTCGCTGCGTCCAAAAGGCCCTTGGGTATCGTGTAATACAGCGCTAGTTAAACCGATACCATCTTCTCCATACTGTTGTACAGCTTCTATGCCCAGCCATTTTCCTTGTGGAATACGGTATAAATGCAGCTGCAAGTCCAGGTTTGGAAAACCCCATTCAAAATTGCCTTCCTGACGTGGCACTATTCCATTCGCTGTATCAACCATCCCGAGTAAACGAACAAAATCAGTAGTAGATTTATCGTTAACCATATCAAGTTCATTTTTTAGCCAGACCGTACCTTTACCTGCCCGGTGGTTTTCATCGGTACGTGCCTCGATACTTTCAATATAACCACCTGGCCAGCGCTTCATACCATCCCAAACGGGTAGCGATTCAGGATGTGTGACAGATTGATCTTCAATTCCTGCCACTTTTGAAGAGTCAGCTTTCAGCATACGCCAAGCACGCGCCACAATACAGGTCTTCCCTCCAGCTTGCATTTCTGCTTCGATCAGCTCAATCGTTTTTCCAGGACGAATGACGCGAGAAGTAATTGAAAAATCACCAAAATGGATGAGTCCAAAAATATCCAGGCTAATTCGACCGATACGCATATCATCACGTGGCATAAACTGTTCCAGTTCAGCACACATAATTCCGGTTGCAGGCGCCATATGCTGTTCATGCGGATTCCATGCACCTTGCGCATGCCGATTAGAGCTATAGAATGTTGTAACCGTACCATCCTGATTCTGTTTACGCTCAAGTAACTGATAATAAGCTGACATAAATTTCCTTATCCATTTTTAGTTTATCTTGCCCACATGTTTTCTGGGTATTTTAGGCTTGGTAAAGTAAGTAGCTGTATTGATAAAACATACATAGTTTTAGTTCACTAATATTCATAATAAACATAACTGCTTGAAAAGTGTTAGGCAAAAAACTGCACTTTTACTGTATTTTATGACTCAGGAGTTCTAAAAATTAGAATCAATATTTTTACGTGAACCTACCCATTTCAAAAAATTGTAGACGTAAATATTTATAAAAACAGATTTTTATACTTAGGCTATTTTAAAAATTTATTTCTATATAATTAATTTTATATTTATAAATATAGAATTCTAAGATGAACCATTGGATTACTATAACCGCTCGACAAATAAAATTCCGTTCAGATGATCAATCTCATGTTGTATGATCCGGGCGGGGAAACCTTTATATATTGTTTCTACTGGTTCACCCTCTAAAGTTAAATAACGCAGCTTAACTGTCTCAGCCCGCTCTACAGTACCCCGCACATCCGGTACACTCAGGCAGCCTTCCTCTCCCATACAAGTTTCTCTGGAAAATTCTAATATTTCCGGGTTCACCATCACTACTGCCTCCATTTCCGGTGCATCGGAATAACGTAGATTAGAGCGTGATGCTACAATAATAATACGTTTAGAGATATAGACCTGTGGTGCTGCAATTCCTACTCCATTTTGCTCAAGCATAGTCGTGTGCATAGCTTGAGCAAGCTGCCTTAGCCATTCAGTGTTAAATTCATTTTCTGAAACTTCTGCAGCTTTTAAAGTTAAAACTTTTTCACCACGCTGGGCTACTGGCAAGCTGATACTCATCCCTCATCCCTCTTTCTCCCTGCGATTAATAGACATTTATATTTTGATTTACAATAAATTAAAAATGACGGAAGCAGCTACATTCCCTCTTCAATTTCTCGTATTATAAAATAAATATAGAATATTATCGGTTAAGTTTATGACCGCTACACAACTGTTGCTTGGAGTGCTCTTTAGCTCTATTGGTTTAGGCTATTTCTTATATGGCAGGAAACAGAGTATGACTGTTCCCTTAGTCTGCGGCCTGATATTGATCATTTTTCCCTATTTTGTAGAGAATCTTTTCCTGTTGGGCGGTATTGGTTTAGTGCTTGCCGTTTTACCTTATTTCCTGCGTTATTAATTTTTAAATATAATAGAGTTCTTGACAGATTCATCTATTTTTAAGCCATTAATAAAATTAAAGGCCATTTTTTAAGCTTGGCCTTTAATCCTTTTAGTAGTTTAAAAAGTAAATCCAAGATTTAAATTAATACGGTATAGCCATTTATCACTATTTGGTGAAGTTGCAGAGGTATAGCCTGTTGAGTTAGTTGAACCACCAATAATATTGGAGTTTTTACCCCACGTATAATCTGCCCAAACCATAAATGGTGATGCAATAAACATCATTCCTGTTGTATTCATTTGTGAATCGGACCAGTCATTACGAGCTTTATCTAAATAGCTATAATCGTTATAAAAACGAATAGCTTTTAATTTCCCAAAATCTTTAACCGGCAATGTGTAGGCCAGATTTAAACTCGTAACTGTACCTTCAGAGGCTATAAAGTATGCCGGCGTTAAACCGTTTGCCCCCATCAAAGTCATATCACTATTTACACCATCCGGATTTTTAGCATCGTACTGATAGTGAATGACCGAACTTTGTAAGTTAAAGCGCTTATAGTTGTTTTCAGTATGCAAACCGACTGCATAATATTTGCCGTCTTTATCGGTAATATTATTATGTAATTGTGCAATTGCACCCGATATACCAAACTCCTGTTTACCAAAATCAGTTTCTAACTTGCGAACAATGCGAGTATTAACCTGATGACGTTTTTCATTTTGATAGGCTTTTTGAGATGGAAATGCATTCCCTGCCAAGTCATCATAAGTTGCACTCTCAGGTGAATAACGCAAGTTCGTTTCTAACATTTGCGGGTAATAACCGAGTTTTACATCCCAATCTTTGTCGTGATAATTCCAGTTAATCCCCGGTGCAATATTGTTGCCATAACCTAAAAAAAATGGAATGTGGTAAGTCCAGCCATTTTGCGGATAGGGATAAATCGTAAAAGGTTTATAAACCAGACCCGCTTCAATGCTGTTATTGACATCTAGGTTATAACCAACATATGCCTTTTCAATTGATGTTTTTTCCTGATCCTGAATGATATAACTCGCGTTTAGATATGCATCATCAAAAGTACCTTTTAAATCAATTCTAAAAATATCAAAATCAAGTTTACCTATTCCACGGTTAGGGCTATCCCAACTCTCATAGCGCTGATTTAAACGAACCAATCCACCTAACTTTAATGAGTCGGTGCCGTCAGCACTTTTCCATTCAAGCAATGAATCTTTTGCAAATACATTTACACTTATCCCCAGCGTAAGCGGTGCAATGAATGCCATGATTAATGAAGTCTTTTTCATCTCTACATCCTTGATTGAGTTCCAGCGTCCTGCTGGAACTTTATTTGCTTTACCTGTAAAACTTCGTTTTTATTGTTTTTTAGACAAAAAAATTTATCTAAAAAAAGGATGGCTTAGCAGCTCCCATAGCATATGTACTAAACCATCCAAACTGGTTAATACAGTTTCTTTTGCGGTGGACCCGCAAAGTTTAATGGTCCAATCGAGTTCATATCGAGCTCAATCACGGTTGGCCCTTCAAAAGCAACAGCTTCTTGAATAACCGTTTTAAACTCATCTGCACTACCGACTTTCCAGCTTTTCACACCCATTGATTCGCCAAGGAGTTTGTAGTCAGGTGTGTGCAATTCATTGAAATACTGGCGGCCACCAAAGTAGTTATTTTGAATGCCACGCATTACGCCATAACCACCGTCATTCATAATCATTAAGACCATGTTGGTATTTTCTTGCACCATGGTTGCGATTTCACCAATACCCAGCATTAAGCCGCCATCGCCGACTAAACCAATTACTTTTTTGTCAGGGTTAGCAACCGAAGCACCAATTGCTGTTGCAAGACCTAAACCAATTGCACCCGCAAGTGAGTGGATGTTTTGGTTTGGTGCCTGTACAGGAAATAAACGACTGCCCCATGTACTGCCCGACATGGTGATGTCACGTACAAAAATACCGTCTTGAGGTAAAGCTGCACGTAAGTAGTCACAAATTAAAGCGTACTGATCGATTTGCTTGTGTAGTGCATCAATTGCAGCCTGTTTAGCCGCGACTACAGCAGCATCGTAATCGGCATCAATTTTTGAAGTTCCTTGAAGCTGCTCTAACACACGTGTTAGGACATCTTTCGCATCGCCACAAATGAAGTTGCGGATTTTGTAATTACGTTGCTGAGCCACCGGGTTGGCATCTACCTGAATAATGTTTTCAGGGAATTCAACCGAATAAGTTTTAGTTTCATTACTACGTAAACGAGAACCCACCACAACCATCAGGTCAGCATCTTTTAATAATTGCTCCACACCTGCCGAGTTATGGAAAGCACCTAAACTACGTGGATGATCATCTGGCAATACCCCACGACCATGTGTAGACGACACAACTGGAATACCTAAATCTGCAATTGCTTTCACTTCAGCAACGCTATTTAAAGTTCCACCACCAATCCAGAAAATTGGACGTTTTGCTTTTTTGATTTCACTGACAAGAAGATCAATTTCTGCTTGCTCTGCCTGTGGTAACTCAAGTGCTTTGACTGCCCCTAAGTTAAGTGGCAAATCAATTTCTGCTGCCTGCACATCAATCGGCAGCTCAACACTTACCGGTCCCATTGGAACTGTAGTTGCGACACGGATGGCTTCACGAATCACACCAACGGCATTGTCTGGACTGGTAATACGGAACGCCGCTTTGCTTGATGCACGTAAGAATGTAAGTTGGTCTTTAGTTTCATGAATGAAGCTTGCATCACGGTCGAGATATTCACGCTCAACTTGACCTGTTAAATGCAATACAGGACTACCTGCATTCATTGCTTCAATGAGTGAACCCACTGCATTACCTGCGCCAGCACCCGTACTGGTTAACGCTACACCTAGGCCTTTAAAGCGTGAGTGTGCATCTGCCATAGTAACCGCACCCGCTTCACCACGGGCTGCGACAAAGCGCATTTTTTCACGGCGCCCTACTGCATCGGCAATGGGTAAATTGTGGATGGAGATAACACCATAAATACTATCAACTTGGTGCGCTTCTAATACTCTTGCGATTGCTTCGCCTACATTTACACGTTCAGTCATGTCTGTTCCTCAAAATTTGTTTTCAGTCCTTGAATTTATTAATCGCACCAAGGGTTAGGCTGTTCATTCAGCCCCATATAAATACTCTTTTGTTGCATGTACGATAAAATGCCCAAACGGCCTTTTTCGCGCCCAATCCCACTGTCTTTAAAGCCACCAAACGGCGCACTAATCGAGAATTTTTTGTAGGTATTAATCCATACCGTTCCCACTTCTAAGGCACGTGCTATACGCCAAGCTTTGCGATAGCTTTCAGTCCAAATACCTGCGGCAAGACCAAAACAACTGTCATTGGCTTGGGCAATTAAATCTTGCTCATTGTCATATTTCATAACGACTAAAACAGGGCCAAAAATTTCTTCCTGACAGGTTTGAGCACTGTTATTTAAGCCCGTGATAATGGTTGGTAAGTAATAGCTTCCTTTGGCATAGTCACCAGTTGTAAGTGCCTCACCACCAATCAGAACCTGACCACCTTCGCTTTTAGCAAGTTGCACATAGCGGTCAACTGACTGCAAATGTTTGTCATTGACCAGTGGTCCTAAATGCACACCAGCTTGTTCCGGATGGCCCACACGTAAGCCTTTGGTAATTTCAACCAAACGTGTTAAAAACTGATCGTAAAGACTGCTATGAATAAACAAGCGAGAGCCTGCGATACACGCTTGGCCTGCCGAGCTAAAAATACCGTACGCTACACCTTTAGCAGCCAGTTCAACATCTGCATCAGGTAAAACGATGGTTGGTGACTTACCACCCAACTCAAGTGAAGTGGTAATCAGTTTATCTGCGGCAATGTGTGCCAAATGACGACCCGTGGTTGTCCCACCTGTAAAAGAAATTTTTCGAACTAATGGATGTTGAGCAATGGCATCACCAATCACTGAACCACGCCCCACTAACACACTGAGTAAACCTTTTGGTAAGCCAGCTTCTTCAAAAATTTTGGCAAGCTCTAAAGCAATCAGTGAAGTCGCTTCTGCAGGTTTTAACACCACTGCATTTCCTGCTGCCAAAGCTGGAGCAAGTTTTTGAACTTCACTCGCAATTGGAGAGTTCCAAGGGGTAATGGCTGCCACAACGCCCACAGGTTCATGCACGCTCATGGTCATAAAGTCTGGAGCACGCTGAGTGGTGAGCTCATCATTCAACGTTTCACATGCAGCTGCAACATAACGTGCAGTCGCCGCAGCGCTCATGACCAAACCACGAGTTTCGGTTAAAGGCTTACCATTATCGCGTGTTTATAATTTCGATAATTCATCGACACGCGCCTCAATAATGTCTGCAACTTTATAGAGAATCCGTGCTCGCTCATGCGGCAAGCTGTTTCTCCAGCTCGGTTGACGCCAAGCCTGATCCGCTTTTTCAATTGCTTCATTTACATCTTCAAGCGTTGCTGTTGAAAGCTCAGCGTTTACCGACTGATCTGCCGGAAACAGGCTTTGAATGACTGCACCACGGCCTAATCGCCATTCACCCGCAATATAAATTTCCTTTGCCATGATCAAATCCTTCTTAAATCTGTATTGCTTCTACACTGTTGCGACAAGCACGAATCACGCTAAGCGCAGCCAAAGTTGATGTTTTTGGGTTACTTGGTAACGGCACGCCCACCAGTTCAATGGTCATTTGTCCAAAGCCACCTTCTGCCACAATGGTGTGTTTGTTTTTGTTGATGGTTGGATCAACAGTTAACTCAACCATGGTTTCATCCATTCCAAGCCCTGCAAGTGCTATGGTTGCTGCAACGTTGGCATTGGCAGGAAATTTGGTCGCAGCTTCACGGGCAGTTCCAGTAAAAAAGACCGTAGGTTCTGAAACATGGTCTAAATCGACCAATTGCTCTGCATAACTGCCCTTCCAGCTTTTTGGACTTTTACAGCCTTTATAAGTGACCTTTTGCAAGCCACCTTCTTTAGCAGCAGAAATACCGTCAATACCTGCGATAGCCCCTGCCAGTAAATGCAGATGGGCATCATTTTTTTCGGCAGTTTGCTTAAGCTGAACCAGAAAGTCGCTATCAGCCAAAGTACCCACCGAAATCAGACCAATGGTCCAGCCTTTTGCTAAAACTTTTTGAGCATGCTCTTTCACTGCTGCTTGACCTGCCACCTCAATGACATAGTCTGGCGTACCATCACATTGCTCAATATCGGAAATCACTTGAATGTCAGATGAGACTTGTGATTGAACTTTTTCAATACTGCGAGATGGCACGACAATCCATTTGAGTTGCAGATCTTGAGGCAAATGGGCATACACTTCTGCTGCCATGGCGCCAAAACCAATCATCATCAACTTTTTCATGACAGCACCTGATATTTATAAATGTTTGTTAAAACCACCCGAGACATCTATTGCTGAACCTGTGGTGTAAGATGCCAATGGTGATGCCAAGAAAACTAAAGCACGTGCAGGCTCTTCTGGACGGCCTAAACGCTGCATGGGAATACCACGGTTTTTTGCGATATTGCCGGTCCATTCTTCCCATGACAGATTTAAATCTGAACGGGTTTCATAACGGCGTTTCCACTGCGCAGATTCGACCATACCAAGTAAAATCGAGTTCACACGAACACCATATTGAGTAAACTCATGCGCCAACGAATGGGTTAAATTCAACAGTGCAGCGCGTGCAGATGACGTCGCAATCATGTGCGGTTCCGGTTGCAATGCCAGTAACGAGTTCACGTTGGTAATTGAGGCATTGGCCGACTGTTTTAAGTCTTCAAGAAAAGCTCTTACCGGATGTAAAACACTGAAATATTTCAGCTCAATTTCTTTCATCCAGTCTTCATCTTGTGTGTTTTCAAAATTTGAAACACGGCCTTGCCCAGCATTGTTAATCAGCATGTCCACATTGCCCAAATTGAGTTTGACGTCTTTGGCAAATTGCTGAACTTCTTCTTTTTTCAACACATTGCATGCTTTGGTAAAAATATTGGCATGCGGATATTTTTCTAAAATATAGTGCTTAGAAGCATTTAAACGTTCTTCATCGCGACCACACCAAGCAACTTTTGCACCCTCTGCAACCAGTATTTCAACAGCAGCCAGCCCAATCCCAGATGAGCCACCGGTAACAACTGCAACTTTTCCTTCAACTTGGAAGCTCATAATCCTTAATCTCTCTTACGATTGTTCCTGAATCGTCAATATAATTTGGTTAAATGCTTGCGGTTGGTCGACATAACTTAAATGTCCTGCATCTTCTATGACAAAGCGCTGTTCCAACTGCAATTCCTGAGCAAGCTCTTGTATACCTAACGCAGGAGTGATTTGATCTTGCTGCCCTGCAATCACTGTGCATGGGACTTTTAAATCGATTAAGTAATTACGTATTTCGTCATATGCCAGTAAGTACGATGCATGTGTGAAACCTTGTAGGGTCAATTGCTGCATCACCTCTGAAACTAAAGCTAAGGCCTGTGGCTCTTGTTTATAAATCAAATGAGGTCCACGGCTTTCGGCCATTCCTTTAGCACCGAGTTCTTTCAACATTTTTGGTCTTTTTTCAAAAACCTGAATTTGTGTTTGTTCATCGTGGCGTTGGTAGCCTTGAGCTAAGTTAGCAACAACTAAATGTTCCACTCGCTCTGGGTAAAGTGCAGCAAATGCACTCGCCTGTAAGGCACCTAATGAGTGTCCGACCACAATTGCTTTTTCAATTTTTAAAGTATCGAACAATGCTGCCAAACGCTTTGTGTAGTCGGTCGCATTGGGCTGATCAGTTAAAAGTACATCTGATTTGCCATAGCCCGGTGCGTCCCAGGCAATGACATGAAAATGATGAGACAGCACTTCAAGTTGGTTTACCCATGAAGCAGAACCTGAACTAATGCCGTGCAACAGCACAAGGTACTCACCCTGACCGGCTTCGCGATAGGCTTGCTGCTGGCCTTGAACATTGACCGTTTTCACTGGAAATTCTGCTAACTTTTCAATGAGTGTCATCATTTTTAATTCTTTCCCTTCATTCACTTCATCAAACAATTAACGTTTGATTTGAGACAATGGATGCTCTGGTGGATAGTTCGGAATTGTTGGTTTACCTGTTCCTAACATCACACACATCAAGGCATCTTCTTGACCTGGGTTAAATAGACCACGGTAAATACCCGGTGGAATTGAAATCAGGTCACGCTCTTTTAAACGGGTCTCAAATTTCTCGCCGTTGTGCTCAATGAACAAATCAATTTCGCCGCGGAGCATAAAGAAAACTTCTTCAACGTCGTGGTGAATGTGCAAAGGACCTTCACACTGTGGTGGTAGAACCATGGTTGAAAACGTGAAGTTTTCTGCCGGAACGGTGTTACCGTCATTTACGACACCTGTTGCCCCCGTACCCATATAGCGCATTTGTGCACGGCGATATTTCGGATCGTAATCGGCTTGGAACTTCAAGGCATCAAAGTCGTATTTACGTGTCTCAAAGCGAGCAATACGTGTGTTTAACCAGTCTTCTAAAGAAGCATTTTCTGGCTGTTTCCACGATTCGAATTGTTGTGTAGTCATTTTTTAAACTCCTATACAGTGAATTAATAACGTTTTAAAAGAGGAACCAAGAACAACGACCCAATGACAGCGACCGCAGCCAAGAAGGTAATTCCCAAATTAAAACTATGTGTTTGCATCACGATGTAACCGATCAGTACAGGCGCAATTGCACTTGCAAAATTGCCAAGACCATTAAATATTCCACCCGCAGTTGCACCGACATCTGCAGTTGTCACGCGGGCAAGCAAGGCAAATACAGCAGCGACACCAAAGCCCCAAGCCATAGCACTTAAAGACATCGCAGCAATGATTAGAATTGGATTAGTCATCAGAACCATGACATACATAAAGATTCCGGCTACCAGCAAACCGCTAAAGACCTGGACAGCACGACGTCCCAGTTTGTCTGAAAGAAAGGCGCCAATGATTTCACCAACCAGCATGGCAATAAACGGAAAGCTTGAATAAACACCAAATTCTTTAAGATTAAAGCCCTTATCCTGGATGAGATAAGACGGGACCCAACTATTTAACCCCCAGAGATAAGTCATTAAGGCGATATTGAATATACATACCAGCCAGAACGAACTGTTCTGTAACAGGAATTTAGTGTTTGCAATATGCCCTTGAAAATTGATGCGCTTAGCACCAGCTTCTAGTTCAATGGTTTTCTTGAGTTGCAGATTACGTAATCCAAATACAATAGCCAGTAAAGCAACAATCGTAAGTCCAGCCATTACAAAGAATGTGGTATGCCAGTCGTGATTAGCCAGTACCGCGGCAGTAATTGGAAAGCCTAGAAATGCGCCAATTGGAGTACCAAGTAAAAACATGGTAGAGGCGCGTGCCTGCTGCCGGTCTGTATAGGTCTGTTTAACGATGGTATATGCCAGCGCAAAGAGTGGTCCTTCTGCAAGCCCCAACAATACGCGTAGAAATAACATTCCTGCGTAGCTGGTGGTAAATCCCATAAAGAGCATGAGTATGCCCCATGCAGCTACGCTCCAGAACAGCATTTTTTTAGGATTAAAAATATCGCCCAGAAAACTCAAAAATACAGATGAAAAACCATAAGCCAGCAAGAAACTGGTCATCAGCCAGCCCAGCTTTGCCTTGTCACCTGCGATCCCCATCGCATCCTGGAAATGCGCATCGGAAAACAAAACTGCGATACTGATCTTGTCGAAAAATGCCAGTACTACACATACCATCAGGACAAAAGCTGGAAGCCAGTGCTTTAATCCATTTTTTTCTTCATTACTCATATGTCTTTCCTTGAGTCTAGTAATGAGTGCCGGATTCTATGTCTAAGGTTTTAATTTCATGACATTAAATTCAGGATCTTGTAATTGTTCAGGGTTAAGCTGGGTTTCAGACTGAATCCAGCGTTTTGCCAGTTTGACCAGTTTAGAATCATTAATGGCAACCATGTTCAGCAAAAGATTTTCATGGTCCAGATATAAATAGCTCACCTGGTTTTCACCACCTTGACGAATGATCACTTTTTTAGTTTTTTCAGGTTGATAATTTCCTAAAATCTGGATATTAAAGTGATACTGATCCGACCAGAGCCATGGAATATCGTTATATTCAGTTGCTATTCCGAGCATTGACTTGGCGGCCGCTATAGCCTGATTCTGCGCATTCGCCCAAGACTGAATGCAATAGCCCAAACCCGGATGTATCGCGACGTCTCCTGCGGCATAAATGTCCTGATCTGAGGTTTGCCCAAAACAGTTCACTACAATCCCATCTTTCACATCCAGACCTGCGTTGCTGCCCAGCTCTTTTGCAATTTCTGCACCAGCTCCTACAACGACACAATCAAAGAGTTCACTCGCCTGAGGATAATTAACAACCTCTACTTTTTGCTGATACGCCTCAACCAGATGCACGTGCTTACTCTCTAAATGAATCACCGTACCTTGCTGTTCATGAATCTGTTTTAAAACACTGGAAAGCTCTGGACTGACACTACGTGCACACAACCGGTCTCCATATTCAAAAACATGCACTTGCTTGCCCTGTTTTCGCGCAGTAGCGGCGATTTCAAGACCAATCCACCCACCACCCACCACTGCTACCTTATTTGCCTTTTCTAAACGTTCAGCCAAATATTCACAGTCCTGTACATTTCGTAAAGTCAGTACATTAGGAATAAACTGCCAGGTTTTTACTGGTATACGTGCTCGGCTGCCTGTAGCAATCAGTAACTTGTCATAAGGTAGAGTTTTACCATCTTGCAGTATGACCTGTTTGTGCTGACGGTCTAGCTGCGTAGCAAAAGCCGGTTTGTGCCACTGAATATTAAAGCTCTCAATTTGATCGGCTGAAAATAAGCTTAGGCTTTCATAATCAGCCTCTCTAGACAGGACCTGCTTAGACAGGGGTGGCCGCTCATAGAAGACCTGTTCTTCATTAGAGACCACATGAATTTCACCCGAAAACCCATTTTGGCGTAATGTGCTTACGGCCCAGCCAGAAGCCTGCCCGGCTCCAACAATTACAATTCTTTCCATGATTCTGCTCTCCTTGGCTCAGGCATTTTTTACAAAGACTTCACCTGACGGCGAGTAGTGTTATCCAAACCGCCTTCGATTGCCCATTCGGTAAAAAGCTCAAGGCAGTGTTCTTCTGTACGTGGTTGCCATTCTTCTGTCAGATAGTCATCATTGGTGTAATACTCAAATGCACCGCCCAATGGTGAGTTGACGTACCAGAAATAAGCAGAAGAAATTGGATGACGTCCTGGCCCGATAAAAGTTGACCACTCTGAACGGTTCATATGTAAACCGCCCCCAATTACCTCATGAATATCACGAACAACAAACGCAACGTGGTTCAGGCCAGCAGGTTTATTTGGAACACTGAGCAGGAATAAATCATGGTGATAACCTTCACCGCGACAACGTAAGAATGCACCGCGATTTTTGTAGGCATCAGATAAATGAAAGCCTAATTTTTCAATGTAAAACTTCTCGGTGGTTGCCAGATCAGGCGTAAAAAATACAACGTGTCCAATTGCTACCGGTTGTCCTTTTTCATAAACTGGGCTTGCTGCATTGACACGTTGAATATTACCGTACTGGTTAATGCCTTCCGTTTTAAGTTCTGGTACTTCTTTTACAAAACTTTGTTCAAAACGAATGGTCATACCATTGGGGTCAAGACACTGAACTGTCGTTTCAGTACGTTTAAAACCGTCTACATCGGCCAAACGAGCTGCCAAGTCTTCAAGGTCTTGAAGACTATCAGCACCCCACGTGACTTCACGTAAAGTTGAACCTTGCTCAATAGCAGATGGCAAACGGTCATCATCACAATTAAATAAATAAATTTTGCTACCGTTTTGAGTCTGGTATAAGTCTGCACCTTCAATATCTGAAGTACTTTGGCTTAAACCAAAATCTGCCAAAAACTTGTTTGAAGCGGCTCTATCTTCAACTCCAAACTTTAAAATCTCGATCCCTGTAATCATTTGACCACTCCTTAGTTAAAGACAAAACCGCCATTGACCGGAATATTTTGACCTGTCACAAAAGAGGACAAATCCGACAGTAGATACAATGCTGTTCCATTTAAATCTTGGGGAAGTTGCTGACGTTGAATCGCTCTTCCGTTGATATATAAATCATGACGTTCTTGAGGCACATACTCGGTTGCCTCAACCAGAGTAAGGCCCGGAGATAAGGTGTTGACACAGATATTAAACTGACCCAACTCTCTTGCCATTGAACGTGTCATGGCAACAATTGCACCTTTACTCGCCACATAAGCCATCAGGTTTGGCGCACCCCAAAGTGCTGTATCTGACGCAACATTAATAATCTTGCCGGCGGCCGATTGCTTTAAATGTGAAACGCATGCCTTACTAATGAGCCATGTGCCTTTCACATTAATCTTCATGACCTGATCCCAAAGTTCAGGATCGTAATCAATCATATTTTTTCCACCAACATTGGTTGCAAGCGCTGCACAGTTCACAAGACCATCTAGTCCTTGTAATACTTCCATGCTTTTTGCGACAGCATTTTCAATAGAGTCTGCATTGGCAAGGTCAACTGTTACTGCATGAACATTGAGTCCTTGTTTTTGTAAGACCTGTGCTTCTTGTTGCACGAGGTCAGACAAAATATCTGCCATTACGACTTCAGCACCAGCCTCAGCAATGGCTTGAGCAAAATCTCGGCCTAAACCACGTGCAGCACCAGTCACTAAAACTTTTTTGCCTTGCAACAACGCTACATTAGCCATGAGCTTCTTCCTGCATCTCGATACGGTTTGATGCATTTAACGCAGCAATTTTCTTTAATTGCTTCTCGGCTTCTTTCTTCATTAAACGGCGTAAACGTGCAAGACCCACATCGTGTTGATAGAGGAATTCTTTTTCACGGGCATTTGGCGCAAGGTTTTCTAAAATAATTCGGTCTTGTTCCAATACATCCCAATGCAACTGTTCTAAATGATTGCGATATAAGAAACGCCATACATTACGTTGCCAGCAACTCACCTTACGGCAGCGCCAGAAAAATACGCGAGTATTGTTGGCATCAATTGGCGTTGCATAACCTACAATCCAGAATTCGCCACCTGGGCCAAATTGTTTGCGGTATGGAATTGAAAGACGTAACCAGCTTGCACCTGTTGAACCATATTCAACCCAGTCAAAGTTCACACCGGTTTGACCTTCTTTTTCAAAAACAAAGCCATTATCGGTCGTGCGGTGTTTCATCTCTGCAGTACGTTCACCATCTGCCATTGAGTGCGATGTCGCGTGTAAATAGGTCCCATGCATTGGGTCCATCACGTTATCAATCGCGTATTGATGGTTTACTTTCCAGTCTGCTTGGCAAAGGAATGAACTCCACTCTTCGCTTGCAAGTTGCTCTGGAAACTCAAGCGGCGCTGGTTGTTCATTTGCATCAAGACCAAACCAGATAAAGATTGCGCCATGTTGCTCAATGACAGGATAGTTCTTTAAACATTTAGTACCAGTCATTGGACATTCATGAACGGCTGGCACATCAGCAACAACACCGTCAGCACGAACTTCAACACCGTGATACCAGCAAGCAACTCGGTCACCCAAATTCCAACCCAGTGAAAGACGAGCACCGCGATGTGGACAGCGATCTTCAAGCGCGTGAACCTGACCTTCAGCATCACGCCAAACTACAATATTTTCGCCTAAACGAGTAATTCCGACTGGATTAGCAGCGACTTCCCAACTTGCTAAAACCGGGTGCCATTGGTCACGTAAACCAAGTTCTAAATATTCTTCAGCGCTTTGTGAAGTTGATACGATTGCGTTCATTTTATTCTTCCCTGAATCAATAACCTAAACGTTGCATTTCTTCTGTAAAGCTTGCAGAAGTCCATTCATCACCAGATTCACAACGGAAACCCTGTTGATTAAGGGCAGAAACAACCTCATCTAACTCAGTTGCGCCCGCAGAAAATGCCTGAATCAAGTTTTTTACAAAGTCTTGTTCGTAGAGAGTTGGTTCTTTATAACGTGTCTGCCAAACCAACAATTCAGATTGACCTGGAACTTGAATATTGTTGATACCTGCTTCGGTTGCTGGCGTTGCATGAATCCAGCTTGCCAACTTTTCATTAAATGTCTTCATTGTTCTGCTTCCTTGTACATGTGAGGACTAGAGTTGAATTTGAATATCCTGTCCTTCAACACGAACCGGGTACGTACATAGGTTTCTACACCCTGGTCCACTTTTTAGCTCACCTGTCTGAATGTCAAAAATTGCTTCGTGCAATGGACATTCAACAGTCTGATCTTCGATAAATCCTTCGGTTAATAAGGCATACGCATGAGGGCAAACATTTTCGATAGCAAAGTAATTTTCATCGACAAAAAAAACACCAATTTTTTTCCCTTCAATTTCGATGGCTTTCGGCTCATCTTCGCTAACGTCACCCTGCTGACAAACTGAGATCCAACTCATACCTTGCGTCCTCATTTTGTTTTGTATATAAAACAATATTTAATATAAGAAACTTTATAAAAGAATACCCTTAAATTATTTTTTATGTCAAATTTTATATTTTACTAATAATCAAATATTTAATATTTTTATTAAAATAATTTTGTTTTAAATAGAATCAAAAGTTTTATATGTGAAAATTGTTTTAATTATTCTTTAACATTACAATGAATCTGAAACTATATTAAAATTTACTGGTTTGAGTAATTTCATCATGACTGTTGCACTAGACGATACAACTGAAGACCTTTCAAACAATAAGAATGAGGAACGATATCTGGTACCAGGCCTAGTCCGAGGGCTGGCTGTTTTGCAGGCTTTTAATCAGGAAGCAAGTGAAATGACCATCTCTGAAATTGCAGAGATTCTAAATGTGAACCGTTCGAGCGCTTTTCGCCTGATCTACACGCTTGAGGCATCAGGTTATCTTAGAAAAGCCAGCGCCAAGACCTATGCCCTAGACTCAAAAGTTATGGAGCTCGGATTTAACAGCTTGTCCAAACTTTCGCTGACCGATCTTGCTACACCTATTATGAAAGAACTGCGGGACCAAACTCAGGTTGCTGCACATCTGTCTGTTCTTGAAGGAACACACATTATTTTTATTCATAATGTTCAGGCTATTGGGGCATTTACGAGTACTTTACAGGTGGGAACCCGATGGCCAGCCCATGCTACAGTAATTGGACAATATCTACTTTCAAGTTTGCCTGAGAACGAGGTACGGCAGCGTTATAGCAAATTTCAGGACTGGAAGTCCTTTTCCGAGCGCACACCCAAAAATTTAAAAGAGTTACTAGCTAGACTTGATTTAGTACGTGAACAAAAATTTATGGTGAGCTGGGGTCATTTTAATCATGATATGGCTGCCTGTGCTGCTCCTATCTTTAAACAGTCTAAACAGGAAATGGTTGCAGTTTTATCAGTGAGCTGTCCTCTTAGTACTTATGATGAAAATGTATTTAAAGACGAAATTGCGAATCTGGTTACGGCCTCTGCCAATAAAATTTCAAAATTTATTTATTGATCTCAAGCAAGTTATATCATCGCTGAATCTTCTTCTATTTATATATATAGTACTTTAAAGACGTTTCTGCAAAAACTGGATAAAGTTCTGGAAAAATCGGATAGAGGCCAAATGGTAATCGCGGTTCAATCAAGAAAAGCGCTGATTGAATGGAGTATTATAAAATGGCCTCACGTAGCGTAACTGAATGGCAGGATTTCGTTGCAGGATGCATTGATTTTCGTCCAAATGACGGGGTTTTCCGTATAGCGCGTGATATGTTCACGCAGCCAGAATTGTTTGATCTTGAAATGGAATTCATTTTTGAAAAAGTATGGATTTATGCCTGTCATGAAAGTGAAATTCCCAATAACCATGACTTTCTAACTGTCCAGATTGGCCGACAGCCTATCATCATCAGCCGTGATGGTAAGGGTGAACTGCATGCTATGGTTAACGCCTGTGAACATCGTGGAGCAACCTTAACCAGGGTTGCCAAAGGCAATCAGTCTACTTTCACCTGTCCGTTCCATGCCTGGTGCTATAAGTCCGATGGTCGTCTGGTTAAGGTTAAAGCACCAAGTGAATATTGTGAAGATTTTGACAAATCCAGTCGTGGTCTAAAGCAGGGCCGGATTGCCAGCTATCGTGGTTTTGTATTTGTTAGCCTTGATGTGCAGGCTACAGATAGCCTCGAAGATTTTTTAGGTGATGCCAAAGTATTTCTCGACCTGATGGTCGAGCAGTCACCTACCGGTGAGCTGGAAGTGTTACAGGGTAAGTCGGCTTATACTTTTGCAGGTAACTGGAAACTGCAAAATGAAAATGGCCTAGATGGCTATCATGTCAGTACTGTTCACTACAATTATGTTTCAACTGTACAGCATCGCCAGCAGGTCAATGCAGCCAAAGGTAGTGATCTTGATACTCTTGATTATAGCAAGCTGGGTGCGGGTGATAATGAAACTGATGATGGCTGGTTTAGCTTTAAAAACGGTCATAGCGTTTTATTTAGTGATATGCCGAACCCGACGGTCCGCCCTGGATATGAAACAGTCATGCCCTATCTGGTCGAGAAATATGGTCCAAAGCGTGCTGAGTGGGCAATGCACCGTCTCAGAAACTTAAACCTCTATCCAAGTCTGTTTTTTATGGACCAGATCAGTTCGCAGTTACGAATCGTACGCCCGGTCGCCTGGAACAAGACAGAAGTAATCAGTCAGTGCATTGGGGTTAAAGGAGAGTCAGCTGAAGCTCGCCGTAACCGCATTCGTCAGTTTGAAGATTTCTTTAATGTATCCGGCCTAGGCACTCCCGATGATCTGGTCGAGTTCCGTGAACAGCAGAAAGGTTTCCAAGCACGTCTGGAACGCTGGAGCGATATTTCACGTGGCCACCATACGTGGTGTTATGGCCCTACCCAGAATTCACAGGACTTGGGTATTGAGCCTGTCATTACCGGGCGTGAATTCACACATGAAGGACTTTATGTGAACCAGCACGGTCACTGGCAACAGTTAATGTTAGACGGCCTAAAAAAGAAAGCTTTAAAACTGCATGATATTACTTATGAAAATCATACTGTAACGGATGAGGTGTAATCATGTCTCAAGAACTCCATTTCGCCGTTTCTCAATTTCTTTACCGTAAGGCAGAGCTTTGTGATGCCTATGAATGGGAGGCCTATCTCGAGTTATATGATGAAGACAGCGAATATCATATTCCACAGTGGATAGATGACCATACCTATGTACAAGATCCAAATCAGGGCTTGTCTTATATTTATTATGCAGACCGTTCAGGACTAGAAGACCGGGTATTCCGTATCCGTACAGGTAAAGCAGCATCTGCAACTCCTCTGCCACGTACTTTGCACAGTATTAACAATATACGGGTCAAGATGCTTGAGGATGGTTTAATTCAGGCAAATGTTGTCTGGCAGACCCTCTACAACCGTCAAGGTCTGGAAGGCTGTTTCTACGGACATGCAACTTATATTCTGCGCAAAACTGAAGAAACGTTTCGGATCCGTCGTCAGCACACTGTTTTGCTTAATGACAAGATTGATTCCGTACTCGACTTTTATCATGTATAAGGAGTGACACATGGGGCATTCTGTTGCACTCAACTTTGCAGATGGTAAAACTTTTTTTATCTCGGTAAATGATGACGAGCTATTGCTGGATGCGGCTGTTCGTCAGGGAATCAACCTCCCTTTAGACTGCCGTGAAGGTGTATGTGGCACCTGTCAAGGACAGTGTGAAACTGGCATTTACGAGCAGGATTATGTTGATGAAGATGCGTTAAGCGAGCGGGATCTCGCTGAGCGTAAAATGCTGGCTTGTCAGACCCGGGTCATGTCAAATGCTGCTTTTTATTTTGACCATAACTCAAATATCTGTAACGCAGGTGACACGCTCAAGCTTGCCACCACAGTCACTGCTGTTGAGCTGGTTTCTGAAACAACTGCAATTTTACACCTTGATGCCAGCACACATAAGGAACAGTTACAGTTTTTGCCAGGACAATATGCACGCTTACAGATTCCAGGCACACCAGACTGGCGCTCTTATTCTTTTGCCAACCGGCCAAATCACTCTAACCAGCTACAGTTTTTAATCCGGTTGTTGCCGGATGGAGTAATGAGCAATTACTTACGTGAGCGCTGTGAGGTTGGTCAAATCTTAATGATGGAAGCCCCTTTAGGCAGCTTTTATTTGCGCGAAGTAGAACGTCCACTGGTTTTTATCGCTGGTGGAACCGGACTGTCAGCCTTTTTGGGTATGCTCGACAATATCGCAGAACAGCCTAACACACCTGCCGTTCAGCTATTTTATGGTGTAAATAGTGAGGCTGATTTATGTGAACAGCAGCGGCTGCAGAGTTATGCTGAACGTATTCCCAACTTTAGTTATCAGCCGATTGTGACTAAAGCTTCAAGTACATGGACAGGAAAAACTGGCTATATTCAGGAGCATTTAAATAGAGACCAGCTCGCTGAGCAGGCATTTGATATGTATTTGTGTGGTCCTCCACCCATGATTGAGGCAGTCAAAAGCTGGCTGGATATTGAAGAGTTGCAGGATTATCGGATTTATAGCGAAAAATTTTTACAGAGTAATACCAGCCATAGCCCATAAAACAAGTTGTACCAAGGAAAGATAACAACAAGACGTTTTTTCAGAGGCTGATCTCTCGTCAGCCCCTGTTAGCGTCTTATACATACTTAAGGAGTGATAGTATGAACCGTCAACAAATTGATGCGCTCGTAAAACAAATGAATGTCGATACTGCCAAAGGCCCGGTCGATGAGCGCATTCAGCAGATCGTCGTCCGCCTGCTCGGGGATCTGTTCCAGGCCATCGAAGACCTCGACATCCAGCCCTCTGAAGTCTGGAAAGGCCTCGAATACCTGACTGATGCAGGTCAGGCCAATGAACTCGGCCTGCTCGCTGCCGGGCTCGGTCTTGAACACTACCTCGACCTGCGTGCCGATGAGGCAGATGCCAAGGCCGGTATTACTGGCGGCACTCCCCGTACCATCGAAGGCCCGCTCTATGTGGCCGGTGCCCCTGAGTCTGTCGGCTTTGCCCGTATGGATGACGGCTCCGAGTCCGACAAGGTCGA
>NZ_JIBB01000010.1:0-91717 GCF_000620525.1 Acinetobacter sp. UNC436CL71CviS28 | reverse complement strand
GGATTATATGACAAATTAGGTAGCTGAATAAATTCTACTAAAATTTTCCAATAACCTTAATCGGTAATATAACAGAGCCACTATAGAAAAAACTATAGTGGCTTTGATTTTTTATTCTTATTCTCTGAAAGAACAGTATAACTATTGTTCTTTCAGAAAAGGCACTTAAGCGCGAACGCTGGATTCACCATGCTCGCGGTCTAGACCAAACGTAGTGTGTAAAGAGCGTACAGCCAGCTCCAGATAGTTCTCTTCAATGATGACAGAGATCTTAATTTCAGATGTAGAAATCATCAGAATATTGATGCCTTCTTCAGCCAGGCCAGTAAACATTTTGCTTGCCACGCCTGCATGGGAACGCATGCCAACACCGACAATAGAAACTTTGACGATATCATCACGAGTAGCAACTTCACGCGCACCAATCGCTTTAGCTGTTTCTTCAAGAATAGCTTTTGCTTTAGCCAGCTCACCACGGTTAACAGTGAAGGTGAAATCCGTAGTTCCATCTTCTTCAACATTCTGGATAATCATGTCGACTTCGATATTGGCTGCACCAATCGGAGACAGAATTTTAGATGCAATACCTGGCTCGTCAGGAACCCCTAGAATAGTCAGTTTTGCTTCGTCACGGTTAAACGCGATACCTGAGATGATTGGCTGTTCCATGTTATCTTCCGCTTCTGTAGTGATGAGTGTGCCCACGTTCTTTTTGAATTCTTCGTCAAATGCGCCATCTTCGTCATTGTCAAAACTTGATAATACGCGCAAAGGAACCTGATATTTACCTGCAAATTCTACAGAGCGGATTTGCAGTACTTTTGAACCAAGAGAGGCCATTTCCAGCATTTCTTCAAAAGAAATACGGTCAATTTTTTTAGCTTTTGGAGCAACACGGGGATCAGTGGTATAGACACCATCAACATCGGTGTAAATCTGGCATTCATCTGCTTTTAGTGCTGCAGCAAGTGCAACACCAGTTGTATCTGAGCCGCCACGACCAAGCGTTGTGGTATTGCCCAATTCGTCTACACCCTGAAAGCCGGCAACCACGATCACACGACCTGCATCGAGGTGTTGGGTCATAACGTCAGTGTCAATTGATTCGATACGTGCCTTGGTGAATGCGCTATCGGTTTTAATGCCAACCTGGCGTCCGGTCAATGATTTAGCGTCAACGCCAATAGAGTTCAGCGCCATTGCTAACATGGAAATCGTTACCTGTTCACCCGTAGAAACCATCTGGTCAAGTTCGCGTGGGTCAGGATTTTCGGTAATGGCTTTCGCGAGAGCAAGTAAGCGGTTGGTTTCACCACTCATTGCTGACACTACTACCACTACCTTGTGGCCGTGCTCATGCCAGCGCTTCACACGACGAGCAACATTTAAAATGCGCTCGGGGGTACCCATAGAAGTACCGCCATATTTTTGAACGATTAATGCCATAGTTGTTCCATATAAGCCATGACCCCGATTTCACCGATCAGGGTCAGTTACACAAAAAGTGAAGTTTATTTTGCTTCAAGCCAAGCAGTTAAATCTGCCATGACCTGTTCAAACTTCTCGTTAAGTGGCGCGCCACCTTGTGCCAAGTCAGGTTTACCTCCACCTTTGCCACCGAGTTCAGTTGCAAGATGTTTAATGATGTCACCTGCCTTGATAGATGAAGTGAAGTCTTTTGCTACAGATGCAATCAGGCTGACTTTGTCGCCGTCTACACCTGCAAGTACAATCACTGCATGGTCTAGTTTAGACTTGGTACTGTCGTGCAGGTTACGAAGAGATTTCGCATCCATACCCTGAACAGTGGTGATCAGTGTAGAACGACCTGCCACAGTCTGAACTTGGCTTAAAAGTTCAGCTGCCTGGAAGTTTGCCAACTTTTGGTTGAGCTGTTCAATCTGCTTCTGTAATGCGGATACATTTTCAACCGCAGTTTGAACACGCTCTACAGTTTGATCTTTTTGTGCTTTTAACAAGCTGTTAATCTGATGAATATCAGAATCTGCCTTTTGAACCAGCTCAAGCGCTTTCATACCTGTCACTGCTTCAATACGTCGAATACCTGCGGCCACACCACTTTCAGAAGTGATTTTAAATAGACCAATATCACCTGTACGTTTAACATGAATACCACCACAGAGCTCAACCGAGAAGTTTTTCTCTTCAATAATCGAACCCATAGATAACACACGCACTTCGCTGCCATATTTCTCGCCAAACAGCATCATTGCACCTTTGGTTTTGGCAGTTTCAATATCCAGCAGTTCGGTAGTCACAGCAGTATTTGCAATAACCTCAGCATTAACAAGACGTTCGATTTGTTGAAGCTGCTCGAAAGTGACAGGCTGGTCATTGGCAAAGTCAAAACGCAAAATGTCGGAAGCAACCAGAGAGCCTTTTTGCTGTACATGCGAACCCAGAATTTGGCGAAGCGCAGCATGCAACAAATGTGTTGCTGAGTGATTACGCGCAGTTGCTGCACGAAGTTCTGCTTTCACGGTTGCCTCTACATTTTGAGTAACTTTTAGGTTACCCATCGTCACGATGCCCTGGTGAACAAAAGCATTGCCAGATTTTTTAGTGTCCTGAACTTCAAAAATACCTGTTTCATTTTTGAAGATACCTGTATCACCAATCTGGCCGCCACTTTCTGCATAAAATGGCGTCTGGTTTAATACGATTAAAGCTTCGTCCCCTTCAGTGACTTCATCGACTAGAGTCCCATCTTTATAGATGGCAATAATCTGACCCTGACCTTCAGTGGCATCATAGCCACTGAACTCGGTTTCATCTTCAACTTTAACAATGCTATTATAGTCCACTGCAAACTTGCCTGCTTCACGCGCACGTTGACGCTGGGCAGCCATTTCTTTTTCAAAACCTGCCTCATCAATACTCAAGTCACGTTCACGTGCGATATCCGCTGTCAAGTCAATCGGGAAGCCATAAGTATCGTAAAGTTTAAATACAATTTCGCCTGGAATTATTGAGCCTTTTAGCTGAGTCAATTCACCTTCAAGAAGTTTTAAACCTTGCTCGAGTGTTTTTGCAAATTGCTCTTCTTCTTTGATCAGTGCAGCTTCGATACGTGCTTTATTGGCTTCAAGTTCCGGATAAGCTGTACCCATTACTTCAATTAGCGGCTGTAGCATTTTATAGAAGAATGTACCTGTTGCGCCGAGTTTGTTTCCATGACGTACAGCACGACGGATAATACGGCGAAGAACATAACCACGGCCTTCATTAGACGGGTTAACGCCGTCAGCAATCAGGAAACAGCAAGAGCGGGCATGATCTGCAACTACTTTTAAAGAAGCCGGGTACTGAACAGGTGTATTTTTTTCTTTAGCTTCGGCTTCAAGTGAAGCGGTATCTACACCAATAATTTCGGCAGCAGCTTTAAGTAAGTGCTGAAACAGGTCAATTTCATAGTTTGAATTAACATGCTGTAAAACTGCGGAAATACGTTCGAGTCCCATACCGGTATCCACAGAAGGTGCCGGAAGTGCATGTAAAACTCCGTCAGCAGTACGGTTAAACTGCATGAAAACGTTGTTCCATATTTCAATAAAGCGATCACCATCTTCTTCAGGAGTGCCTGGCAGGCCGCCCCAAATATGGTCACCGTGGTCATAGAAAATTTCAGAACATGGACCACATGGACCTGTATCACCCATTGCCCAGAAATTATCCGAAGCGTATTTTTCACCTTTGTTATCACCAATACGGATAATGCGCTCGGCATCCAGACCAATTTCCTTGTTCCAGATATCAAAAGCTTCATCATCAGTATGATAGACCGTTGCATATAAACGGTCTTTAGGAAGTGCCAGCCATTGCTCGCTGGTTAAGAATTCCCAGGCAAACTTGATGGCATCACGCTTAAAATAATCACCAAAAGAAAAGTTACCCAGCATTTCAAAGAAAGTATGGTGGCGGGCTGTGTAGCCTACATTGTCGAGGTCATTATGTTTACCGCCAGCACGTACACATTTCTGGCTAGAGACTGCTCGTACATAATCGCGTTTTTCCGCACCTAAAAAGCAGTCTTTAAACTGGTTCATGCCTGCGTTGGTGAAAAGCAGGGTAGGATCATTGGCGGGTACTAGTGAACTTGACGCGACACGTGTATGCCCTTGCGATTCAAAGTAACGCAAAAATGCTTCACGAATTTCAGCTGATGTCATAAAACGAGTACTCACAACCAAGTCACTCCTTAGTCTTAATTTGGTTAGGTACATCTAATTCTAAGGTCAAAAGGTGACAGCTTAGTGATTGATGTAAAGGTAAAACTTTAAAAAAACGCCAAATTATACCGGAAAATATAAGGGGCACCAACGCTTTTACCATCAAAATAGCGATAAAACCAGGATTATTCAAAAATGCTGTGTCCAAGTACAAGCTGGATGTTTTAACATAGGCATCGTTCTTTTACTGGGTAAAACAAGGATCTGTCATGCAGCGAGTGGCCATCAATGGTTTTGGACGTATCGGTCGAAATGTACTGCGTGCCTGGTTTGAAAACCCGAAAGCCTTTAATTTTGATATTGTAGCCATTAACGATATTGCTGATGTAGAAACTCTGGTTCATCTGTTCAGGTATGATACTACTCACGGCCGTTTTGCTGGGAATGTAGAAATATCACAGAAAAATGAACAGATTGTGCTAAATATTTCTGCTGGTACAAAAACACTTAATGTGCGTGTATTAAATATCGCGGAACCGGCAGCGCTTCCATGGCAGCAGCTTAATATTGATGTTGTACTGGAATGTACCGGACTATTCCGTTCACGTGAGGCGGCTACCCGACATATTAAGGCTGGTGCGAAACGCGTTATTATAGGTGCTGCACCTTTTGACACGGTGGATGCTGCAATTGTATATGGGGTGAATCACCATGAAATTAAAGCCAGTGACCAGATTATCTCTAGCGTGTCTTGTACCACCCAGGCTTTAGTACCACTCGTCAAGATTATTGATGACGCATTTGGCATAGATACAGCGATGATGACCGAGATTCATGCCGTCACTGCAGACCAGACCGTACTGGATAAAGCTCATCGCGATCTGCGTCGTGCCCGGGCATCAGGTCAGAATATTATTCCTACTACATCTAGTGCATTGGGGGCCTTAAAACGGGTTATGCCCAAAATGGAAAACCGGATTGAGGGCTATTCGATTCGTGTACCTACAATTAATGTCGCGGCTATTGATCTGACCTTTATTTCGCATACGCCTATTACAGTACATAAAATTAATGAAGTATTAATCAAATCCGCGCAATATGATTATGCCCAGATTATGGCGGTGACCGATGAGCCTCTGGTGTCAAGTGATTTTAACCATTCACCTTATTCATTAATTGTCGATCTATCACAGACTCTGGTGGTCGGGCACCAGGCCAAAGTATTTGCCTGGTATGATAACGAGTGGGGATATGCCAACCGTTTGCTGGATTTATGCCAGTCTTTTGAATAACCGATATATAGGATGAATTGAGAAGGACAACCCGCAAAATATTTACAACACGGTTTTTAACTTTTTCTTGGGGATAATACGATGTTTTTACTGATGTGGGCTTTTATTGCTGTATTAATAATTGCGGTCATTTTTCTGTTCTGGCTAAACTTTCGCAAAGAGCAGAATATGGAAACGGACTTGGATCAACAACACCATCTGGAAGAAAAAATTGTTCTTCTGGAAGGGAATCTGAAACGTACGCTAGAAATCATGCAGGAACTGGTTAAAAGTGTACATACTGATAGTGAAATTCTTAGCCAGACCGTAACTAAACTAAATACGCTCGAACAACAAAATGCAGAGTTGGTGATTTTGCTTAAAAAATACCAGGCTTTGCTTGGAAAGACTGAACTAAAATAAAAGAGTAAAATTGATAATTTATATTTAAAACTGGCTTTATAATTTTGAATTTTCAAAAATTCATTTTGTGCTTTGAAGTCTGATACAAAATATAAAGTGTAGCTGCTCTCTGTATGAAAAGTTTAGACAGTAGAGTAAAAGCTCGGTAAAAGTCTCTGTTTTATTTCATTAAACATAAAAATTAGGCCAAGCTTAGAAAGCTTTTATAAAACTGAAAAACTCTGGTGCATGACTGAAATGATCGTGCTAAGATAGGAGAAATCGGGTGTGTTCCCGATTTTTTTATGCGGATCATTTCCGCGCTGACAAGAATTTAGGTTTACCGCATGCCCATTTCAGAGACATGGTTATTACCTGATGGTGTAGCTGATGTATTGCCAGAACAAGCGCAAATAATTGAAAAACTGCGCCGTAAAGCTTTAGATTTCCTCGTCTCACGAGGTTATCAGTTAGTCTATACACCTTTTATAGAATATATCGAATCTCTATCTTCTCTTTCAGAAGCAAATCAAGACCTGGACCTTGCCACTTTTAAGGTAATTGACCAGTTAACAGGCCGGTTACTGGGTATACGTGCAGACATGACTCCGCAAGTGGCTCGTATTGATGCACATGTGCGTCCGGTAGAAGGTGTGGCTCGTTATTGCTACGCAGGTACTGTCTTGCATACTAAACCTCAGGGTTTTAGTGCCACCCGTGCACCGCTGCAACTGGGTGCCGAGCTTTTTGGTTCAGAAAGTATAGATGCTGATGTTGAAATGGTTGACCTGATGATCAGCCTGATTCAGAAAGCTGACCTGACTGATGGTATTCACCTGGATCTGGGCCATGTAGGACTGTTCCGTAGTCTGGTAAAACAGGCAGGCTTAAATAAAGCTACTGAACACCAACTTTCGGATTTATACCAGCGTAAAGCTCTACCAGAGCTGGCAGAATTTACCCAAACACTTCATTTTGGTTCAGATTTCTATGTACTTGGACGCTATGCCAGTGATCTGGGTGCTTTAGAAGCAAATTTAAGTGCTGAAATTTTAAAGAATGCAGCCTTTAAACAGGCATTTGATGCAGTGAAAACGACGCAGTCTGAAATTCAGGCACGCTGGCCGAACCTGCATATCGGTATCGACGTAGTCGAACTGCGTTCTTACCATTATCATACTGGTCTGATGTATGCCGTGTATGCGCCAAATCGTGCAGCACCACTGGCACAGGGTGGCCGTTATGATGGTATTGGTGAGCATTTCGGACGGGCGCGCCCTGCAACTGGTTTTAGCTGTGACTTATATGCTTTAAGTGCAGGCCAGTTTAATGAGTTAAGTATTGTTGTTGCCCCTAAAGGTACCGATACCGACTTGTTAAAGATGATTGAGCGGTTACGTACTGAAGGGCTAAGTGTAGTTCAGCTGCTTGGACAAGATGACTTGAGTTCTGTACCGAATGCAACACACCAGTTAGTGCAAGTTGCAGGTCACTGGAATCTCGAAAAAATTTAATCGCCTGTTTGAATGTTCATGTCATTCGAACTGGTTTTCAATTTTAACAGCATGATGTAATGAGGCTATTATGGGCAAGAATGTTGTGGTACTTGGTACCCAATGGGGCGACGAAGGTAAAGGTAAAATCGTCGATCTGCTCACTGATCAGGCGGCTGCAGTTGTTCGCTATCAGGGTGGACACAATGCGGGCCATACACTAGTGGTCGGTGGTAAAAAGACTGTTTTACACCTCATTCCATCAGGAATCTTGCGTGAAAATGTTCTGTGCCTGATTGGCAATGGTGTTGTGCTTTCTCCAGCAGCACTAATTGAAGAAATGAGTATTCTGGAAAAAGAAGGTGTACCGGTAAAAGAGCGCCTGCGTATTTCTCCTAACTGCCCACTTATTTTGCCTAACCATATTGCACTTGACCAGGCACGTGAGAAAAAACGCGGTAATGCTAAAATTGGCACGACTGGTCGCGGTATTGGACCTGCGTATGAAGACAAGGTTGCACGTCGTGCCATCCGCGTTGCTGACCTAGTACGTGGTGGTGAACATCTTACAGCTCAGCTGACTGAACTTCTGGACTACCATAACTTCCAGTTGACTCAATACTACGGTGTTGAAGCAGTTAAACTGGAAGATGTGCTGGCACTGTGTGATGAATGGCGTAAGGTTGTTGCTCCACTGGTTGTGGACGTAACTACTGAATTGCATAACTACCGTAAAAACGGTGACAACATCATGTTCGAAGGCGCGCAAGGTTCACTTCTTGACGTTGATCACGGTACATACCCGTATGTAACTTCTTCGAATACAACTGCTGGTGGTGTAAGCTCTGGTTCAGGTCTAGGTCCATTGCATCTTGATTATGTACTGGGTATTACCAAAGCGTACACAACGCGTGTAGGTGCAGGCCCATTCCCAACTGAGCTGGTGTATGACGCTGCAAATGACACAGGTGATGCAATTGGTAAACACCTAGGTACGATTGGTAATGAATTTGGTGCCTCTACTGGTCGTCAACGTCGTTGTGGCTGGTTCGATGCTGAAATTCTGCGCCGTTCAGTTGATGTAAACTCACTTTCTGGTATTTGCCTGACTAAACTTGACGTTCTTGACGGTTTGGAAGAAGTGAAAATCTGTGTAGGCTATGAAGCTGCAGATTCTGGTTGTGTTGGTTCTTCTGATGCGCTTGCATTCGAAACTTTAAAACCGATTTACGAAACTATGCCAGGCTGGTCTGAGTCAACTTTTGGTGCGAAATCACTGGATCAGTTGCCACAAGCTGCATTGAACTATGTAAAACGTCTTGAGCAATTGATTGAATGTCCAATCGACATCATTTCAACTGGTCCGGACCGTGCAGAAACTATTGTATTGCGCCATCCGTTTGATGCCTAAATAATAAACGGTTAAAAGCCTCGCTTCAGCGGGGCTTTTTTATGCACACCAAGCTACTCACCGACTAAAGTCGTGCTGTAAAAAATGTACAGGCTGATTAATCTGCCTTTTAAAATTTTTAGTTGAATATGTTCAGGAAAGAAAATGCAAAGTAACACGTCTAAAACCATGTTTTACTCATTGCTTTTTGCCATTGGAGGCGCACCCACATTAGCGATGTGGATGATTTACATACAGACTAATGGTGCTCTTGAACAACACTGGACAACTTTACTGGCTTTATCTTTTGTATTGGCTGCGATCATTGCGCCTCTCATCCTGATTCAGAATTTTTACATATTATGGAAACGAAAAAAAGTTGATATTGAGGACAAGATTGAGCCAATTGCCCACTTTTATTTTGTACTGGATCTGGTGTGTTTAGTATCATGGATTCTTATCAGTTTTCTCTAATAATTCTATCCGGTTAAGATGAACTGGTTTATTTGAGATAGATCTTGAGAATAATAGGAAATAATGGAAAACAAGCAATAAGCTCATTTTGTAAACCAAGACATGAGTGATATTAACGAAAACATCATGCCTTAAGCAGTTTAAACACTGATGCGCTTAGTCATTGGCTCTAAAGAATACCTTTATAATCAAAAAATACTAATTACATAAATCCTATGATTATGAAGCGTTTATATATTTTAAGGTGATGACGCTTTCAATATAATGCATCTGTTTATATTGAGGATGACCGTGTCATCCATGTGGAGAGCATTATAATGAACAACAAAATTCTACTCAGCTTTTTTGCTGCTGGTGCAGTGACATTATCAGGATGTAGCACACTTGCTGATTTTGCCGGCGCAGATACTGCGACCCTAAATGCAACAGCCGCACAAAGCTATAATCAAATGGTGCAGGAAGCACGTGCTAAGAATCAGCTAGATACGTCTTCAAGTACTTACCGTCGTGTAAATACTGTATTTAACCGTTTGCGTCCGTATGCTGACCAGATGAACCAGACTGGTGTGAAATTTGATTGGCAGCTAACTGTTTTGAAATCTGACCAGATTAATGCCTATGTTGCACCAGGCGGTAAGGTGGTGGTCTATACCGGTATTGTCAACAAGCTTAACCTGACTGATGCAGAAATTGCTGCAGTTATGGGTCATGAAATGGTCCATGCCCTTGAAGAGCATGCTAAAAGCAAGATTGGTGCACAGGCTTTAACTGGTTTGGCATTAAATGTAGGCAAGGCTTATGCGGGTGATGCTATTGGAAGCCTAGGTTCAGCAGCGCTTGACTTGGGTGCTCAGGTAGGCGTAGGTTTACCCTATTCACGCAGTCTGGAAAGCCGTGCTGATCAGGGTGGCTTAATATTAATGGCACGTGCTGGCTATAATCCGCAAGCTGCAATTACTTTATGGGAAAAAATGAACAAGCTGGAAGGGGCAGGTGGCTCTTCATGGTTATCGACGCACCCATCAAATGGTGAGCGTATTGCTGCAATGCGTAAGAATCTGCCAGCAGCACAGGCAATTTATAATCAGCGTAAATAAAATTGATTTTATAAAAAGGATGCCACGGCATCCTTTTTTTTATTGGGCTGAGTTAAGGTGCCGGGTTAGGTTGCTGCTTATGAATTTCTTCTATACCTTTCAGAATTTCTGGACTCAAATCTATTTTAAAGGCATCTATATTTTCTTTAAGCTGATCCAAATTGGTTGCGCCAATAATTGTTGAGGTCACAAAGAACTGCTGCTTAATAAATGCCAGTGCTAGCTGGGTTAATGTTAATCCATGCTTTTCTGCAAGCAAAGCATACTGTTCGGTGGCCCACTCGGATTGCAGGTTAGAGTAGCGTGAAAAACGCGAGTAGAGTGTTACCCGTGCATTTGCAGGTCGTGCACCATTGCGGAATTTGCCAGTCAGATAACCGAATGCCAGTGGGGAGTAAGCCAGTAAGCCGACACCTTCATATTGGGCAATCTCTGCCATGCCAATTTCATAAGTGCGATTTAATAAATTATAGGGATTTTGGATACTTACAAATTTTTCTAGTCCCATTTTTTCCGCTAATTGTAAAAATTTCATGGTCCCCCATGGGGTTTCATTGGAAAGGCCAATATAGCGGATACGACCTTTCTTAATTTCATCATTTAAGGCAGTAAGTGTCTCTTCTAGTGGAGTAACCTGATTAGATAGTTCTACATGCTGGTTACTATAACCAAGTTGACCAAAAAAATTGGTCGGACGCTGTGGCCAGTGTAATTGGTACAGATCAATATAATCAGTTTGTAATCTTTGTAGGGATTGGTCTAGTGCAGTAGAAATGTCTGAAGCAATAAAACGGGTATTACCATCACGAATATGACTACCGCCTTGAGAAGGGCCTGCAATTTTAGAAGCCAAGAATAATTTATCACGGCCGCCATGCTGGGAAATCCAGTTACCAATAATACGTTCAGTGGCACCTTGGGTTTCTGGTTTAGGCGGAACCGGATACATTTCTGCAGTATCCCAGAAGTACAGACCTTGTTTTAAAGCATATGCCAACTGTTGGAAAGCTTCGGACTGGGTATTCTGCTCACCAAAAGTCATGGTACCTAGGCAGATTTCTGGTAATTTAATCCCTGTCTGGGCAAGTGGATGAAATTTCATAATGATCCCTTTAAAAGTCTGTTATTAGCATAATACAAGGTATAGAGATAGCCCACTTGGTCTTAAGGTTAGTTAAGCGTTGCCTGATCTATAAATTCTGGATGAAAAAATAGTACTCGACACAATAATGAGAAATAGATAACTAACTGGCCGATAGTATGAGAATAGCTCATAGAATATTTACCAAGAAAAAGGCAAATCCGAAGATTTGCCTTTAATTCAATAGATAAAAACTAGAGTTTATTCTTCATCTTCAGTATCAAAATCTGAGGCAGATGATTCATTATTCTGTTCAAGTGAACTATCAAAGATCAGTATCGCTTTACCTTCTGTTTCAATCATACCTTGCTCCTCAAGAGTTTTGAGGACACGGCCAACCATTTCACGTGAGCAGCCCACAATACGGCCGATTTCCTGACGGGTAATACGGATCTGGCGGCCATTAGGTAAAATCATGGCCTCAGGCTGAGATGCTAAATCAATCAGGCAGCGCGCAATTCGTCCAGACACATCAATAAAAGCCAGATCAGTTACTTTACGTGTAGTGTTTTTCAGGCGGCGTACGAGCTGGGCAAATACTGCATAGCTTAAATCGGGAAATTGTTTACTCAGTTCATGAAAATTCTCATAACTAATTTCTGCAATTTCACACATCTCCCGGGTACGAACCTCAGCTGTACGTTGTGGATTGGCTTCAAAAAGCCCCATTTCTCCGAAAAAGTCACCTGGATTTAAATAGGCTACCACAATTTCACGGTCATCATCTTCGCGCAGTACAATAGAAACAGAACCTTTAAGGATGAGATATAAAGATTTGGATTCTGTACCGGCATCAATAATGGTAGTACGTTTTGGAAATCTGTTAATTTTTGCTCGTTTTAGTAGTGCTTTCACTGATTCAGGTAGTTGACCTGGAGAAAGGGCGTCAGTACTGAGTTGTGAAAAATTAGAATTCATGCCTAGAGTTCCGAAGGGGATAATAAGAAGATCGCACAAGACCTAAGATGAACTTGTCACACAGCAGAGATGAAATTCCTTATCAACTCGTTTTATGTTAGTGTACAGGTACTTGGTAAATTTATAGCTTTTTTTAGGTAGTTGCAATGCAAACAAGTGTTCATTGGCTAGAGAATATTGCTTTCGAAGCTAAATCTGAAAGTGGTCATAGTGTCGTCATGGATGGGTCAGCGGAATATGGTGGAGAGAACCGTGGACCGCGCCCGATGGAACTTATCCTGATGGGATTGGGTGGATGTGCTTCATTTGATATTGTGACGATTCTGAAAAAATCTCGCCAAGATATTCAGGACGTGGTGTGCCAGCTTAAAGCTGAACGTGCTGATACCATTCCTGCTGTGTTTACCAAAATTCATCTGCACTTTGTTGTGACAGGTAAAGATATAAAAGAAAAACAGGTTGCCAAGGCAGTTGAGCTTTCTGCTGAAAAATACTGTTCTGCCAGTAAAATGCTTTCCGACGGCGGCGTAGAAATTACTCACGATTATGAAATTATTGAAACGGTTTAAGCAGTCTAGACTGCCTGAATCAGCATGCCGGTTTTTACCGGCATTTTTTTATTGTTTATTTTTATGAAAAAGAACTCCCTATACTTGAAACCTTCATGATGTGAGCTCATATTATAACTGAAATCTAATGTTTTTGTTTTAATAAGCTTTTGAAAAATATACATAATTCTGTTTGAATTTTACAAAAGTGTTCCCATCTATTACTCAAGTACAGAATTGTTGTGAGGAATAACAAGAATGCGATTCGAAAAATTTACTAACCGGTTACAACAGGCTCTATCTGATGCCCAGTCTCTAGCAATGGGTAAAGATCATACTGCAATTGACAGTATCCATATTTTGGCAACTTTAATTGAGGAACCTTCCAACTTAAGTTTGCTACAACAGGCAGGTGCCAATCTTCGTGAACTACAGCAACGGCTTGAAAAAGCCTTCAATGATGCGCCAGTGTTATCTAACCCTACTGGAGATATTAATTTAAATCCTGATGCTGTAAAAATATTAAATCTGGCTGACCGTTATGCACAAAAGGCAGGAGATGAATTTATATCTACCGATTGGGTCATGCTGGCACTAGCAGAGTCAGGAAATAGTAAAACTATTTTAAACGGCGTGGGCGTAACTGCAGAGACGCTACGCCCTGTAATTGAAAAAATTCGAGGTAGTGAGAAAGTCATGAGTAATAATCATGAAGAACAACGCGACTCATTAAATAAATATACCATTAACCTCACTGAACGTGCACTGGCCGGAAAACTTGATCCGGTTATTGGCCGTGATGATGAGATTCGTCGTACGATTCAGGTCTTGTCACGACGTACCAAAAATAACCCGGTACTGATCGGTGAACCCGGAGTAGGTAAGACAGCCATTGTAGAGGGCTTGGCTCAGCGTATTGTAAACGGTGAAGTCCCAGAAAGCTTGAAAGATAAACAGGTACTGTCTTTAGACTTGGGTTCACTTCTGGCTGGTGCAAAATATCGTGGTGAATTTGAAGAGCGCCTGAAAGCGGTTTTAAATGACCTGGCTAAACAAGAGGGTCGGGTGATCCTGTTTATTGACGAGTTACATACACTGGTAGGTGCAGGTAAAACCGATGGCGCCATGGATGCAGGTAATATGCTCAAACCTGCTCTAGCTCGTGGTGAGCTGCGTTGTGTGGGTGCTACTACACTCGATGAATACCGTCAGTATATTGAGAAAGATGCGGCACTTGAACGTCGCTTTCAGAAAGTTCTTGTAGATGAACCAAGTGTAGAAGATACCATCGCAATTTTGCGTGGTTTAAAAGAACGTTATGAAGTGCATCACGGTGTCAAAATTTTAGACTCGGCGATTATTGCTGCAGCGAAAATGTCGCATCGTTATATTACTGACCGGCAGCTGCCGGATAAAGCCATTGACCTGATTGATGAGGCAGCTTCACGAATTAAAATGGAGCTGGACTCTAAGCCTGAAGCTTTGGATAAGCTGGACCGTCGCCTGATTCAACTGAAAATGCAGCTTGAAGCCGTTAAGAAAGATGAAGATGCTGGAAGTAAGTCCGAAGTCAACTATCTGGAAAAACAGATTGAAGAAGTTCAGAAAGAATATAACGATCTTGAAGAAGTATGGAAGGCTGAAAAAACGCTGGTAGAGGGAACCAAAAAAGCACAGGTGGAGCTGGATCAGGCTCGGGTTGCTTTAGAAAAAGCCCAACGTGAAGGAGACTGGGCTGAAGCCAGCCGTTTACAATATGGTGTTATTCCGGAATTGCAAAAACAGCTTGAGCAGGACGAAGTGATTGAAGACCACGAAGAGCCTAAATTGCTGCGTAATAAAGTGACTGATAATGAGATTGCAGAAGTCGTCAGTGCTGCTACAGGTATTCCTGTCGCGAAAATGCTGCAAGGTGAGCGTGAAAAACTGCTGCATATGGAAGAATTTTTGCATAATCGCGTAGTTGGGCAGGATGAAGCTGTAGTTGCGGTATCTAATGCTGTTCGTCGCTCACGTGCCGGATTGTCAGATCCAAACCGTCCAAGCGGATCATTCCTGTTCCTTGGCCCAACGGGTGTAGGTAAAACAGAATTAACTAAAGCTTTAGCGAATTTCTTGTTTGATAGTGACGATGCCATGATCCGGATTGATATGTCTGAGTTTATGGAAAAACATTCAGTCAGCCGCTTGGTAGGCGCACCTCCAGGTTACGTAGGTTATGAAGAAGGGGGGGTATTGACTGAAGCAGTACGCCGTAAGCCTTATAGTGTTATTCTGTTTGATGAAGTCGAGAAGGCTCATCCAGATGTCTTTAATATTTTATTACAGGTACTGGACGATGGCCGACTGACTGACTCGCAAGGACGAGTGATTGACTTTAAAAATACTGTCATTGTAATGACTTCGAATCTGGGCTCACAAGATGTTCGGGAACTGGGTGAAGGCGCCAGTGATGAAGAAATGCGTTCTGTGGTTATGAATGCAGTAAGCCATCATTTCCGTCCGGAGTTTATTAACCGGATCGATGAGCTGGTGATTTTCCATTCACTGAAAAAATCACAGATTCGTGGTATTGCTGACATTCAACTGGAACGTCTACGTTCACGTTTAGCTGAACGCGATATGAGCTTGACAATAGATGATACAGCCTTTGATCTGTTAATTGATGCAGGTTTCGACCCGGTGTATGGCGCGCGTCCATTGAAACGTGCTATCCAGTCACAGGTAGAAAATACTTTGGCACAAAAAATTCTCTCTGGTGAATTCCAGGCTGGAGATAATATTTTGATCAAAGGGGAACATGGTCATCTTGAGTTTGATAAGCTCAAACTTAACTAAATTTGTATAAAAAAGCCCACATTAAATGTGGGCTTTTTTATTTTATACATAACTTTATCTAGATAAAATTTAATTTACTGGATAATGCTGGATTTTCCAGGCACGGTGGATTTTCTGATTGCGTTTGAAATCCGGCCCGATAGTCTCCTGAGTGATTTCTTCAATATCAAACATGGCTTCAATTTCTTCATCCATCTCGAAACCGCGGTAATTATTTGAAAAATAAAGCGTACCTTCGGTTGTGAGACGGTTCATGGCACGTTTAAGTAATGAAACATGGTCACGTTGTACATCAAAGGTTCCGTAGAACTTTTTCGAGTTTGAGAAAGTGGGCGGATCAATAAAAATCATATCATACTGTTCATGGCCTTCTTTAAGCCACTCAAAACAGTCACTGGCAAAGAACTGGTGCTGCTGGTCAGGATGGTCAACAGTTAAGCCGTTTAAAACAAAATTTTCTTTAGACCAGTTTAAGTAGGTATTTGACAGGTCTACACTGGTTGTACTGGCTGCCCCGCCGAGTGCAGCATGCAGGCTGGCTGTAGAAGTATAACTGTACAGATTCAGGAAGTGTTTACCTTTAGCCTCACGTGCAATACGTAGGCGCATTTGACGGTGGTCGAGAAACAGTCCGGTATCTAGATAATCTGTCAGGTTCACTAAAATTCTGGCTTGTCCTTCCTGAACAATAAACCGTTTGGACGCCGTACTCTGCTTTTCATACTGTGCTTTACCTGCTTGACGGGCACGGGTTTTAATAAATATCGCATCACGCCCCAGGCCCGTCACTGTCCGGATAGCGGCAAGTGCCAAATTAAAACGTTTCTTGGCTTTTTCCGGATCAATCGTTTTTGGTGGAGCATATTCCTGCACATGCAAACGGTCACCGTACAAGTCAACTGCAACGTTAAAATCAGGCAGATCTGCATCATAAAGACGCAGGCAGAACACACGATCCTTGGTTGCCCATTTTTTCAAGGTTTGCATATTTTTTTGCAATCGATTAGCAAAATCTTGAGCACCTTCAATTTCTACATTTTGAGGCTGCCATTTTTCTAAGAAAGGTACGTTATCGGATGCAGGTTTGATCGTTCCAAAACGAATATAAATTGGCAGCTTACCATTCATCAGGCGTAGAGTTTCAGGATGCTCAAATGCCAGAACATCTGCCTGTTCTACTTGTGCTGCAATTACTGCTGCATACTGGTTAGGAAAGTGTTTCTGTAACTGGCCAGATAAACCGAGATAAAGTGCCCGGTTAGAAGCTTTCTCGCCTAAACGTTCGCCATATGGGGGATTGGTGACAATAAATGCAGTTTTTTCAGCTGCATCGAATTCAGGCCAGTCAGCAAGTGTACGTTCTTCTACCTGAATCTGTTCCAGCTGTTTCTCGAATCCGGCGGCAGCAATATTCTGGCGGGTAGCTTTAACCGCTTCCCAGTCCGCATCAAAAGCATAAAATTTAGGTAAAGGCTGTTCAAGTGCCTGCTCGTGGCGTTCTACTGCTTCGGCTTTAAGTGACATCCATAATTCACGGTCATGACCATGCCAGCCATTAAAGCCAAAACGGCGTACCAGGCCCGGAGCCCGGTCAGTCAGAATCATGAGAGACTCAATAATAAACGTACCTGAACCGCACATTGGATCTAAAATAATATCCGGCTTTCTTTTTTCAATACCAGCCTTGTGTAATATTGCTGCTGCCAGATTCTCTTTAATCGGTGCATCGGTCATATAGCGACGATAGCCGCGTTTATGCAGGGAATCTCCGGATAAATCCAGACAATAAGTATGTTCAGTTTTACCAGCCAATACGTATAAGGTAATTTCCGGTTGCTTAGTATCAATACTAGGACGGCGGCCTACTGCTTCCATAAAGGCATCGACTACACCATCCTTAACACGTAAGGTGGCAAACTGGGTATTGACCTTAATATCACGCTCTACGTGCAGACGGATAGCAAAAGTACTTTGAGGTGCAAAAATAAGTGACCAGTCAAAGCTAAGCGCACCATCATACAGTTCTTCAGCCACATCGCGGGCATCATGACTAAACTCGATTTCCTGGGTATGAATGGGTAACAATACGCGTGAGGCCAGACGTGACCACATACAGATACGGTAAGCAGTCTCCAGAGAACCTTGAAAAACTAACCGGCCTGGTTTGCGTTCTACATTTGACGCACCGAGTTGTGCGATTTCCTCTTCAAGCAAGAGCTCCAAACCATCAGCACAGGTGACCCAATAAGTAGATAAACGTTGCGATGCATTCATGCAAATTTCCAAACCAGACAAGCAAACGACAATTTTAACGTATTTTCGTTGTTTTAGGCGGATGATCTTAAGAAGTTATTTCAGAAATTGTTTATCTTCATTATCCTGTGCATTATTAAAGAGAATGATTTCTCTTGATGAAACTAAACAGGTTTAAACGTAATTCCTTTCATATTTTAAATTTCTGGTATGTATCTTGCTAAATTCTTGAGCATATTAGTGTTTATTTGCCATACAAGCAGATGTACTAACCATGTACAAAACTGACTTAATATTTTTTAAAATAAAATAAGGGAATTTTATGAATATTTTATCTTCAAATCACAGTGATATTTTTTCTATCGCAACTTTAATTTATACACGCTTACGCCGTGTATCTGGACGCGTAATTGATGTGATGTATATGGTGGAAAGTGAAAGCTACACTCAGTATGTCATGGAGTTGGCCAAAAAAACGCAGGATGCAGAACTCATCCGTTTGGTAACACGTCTCTCTGCTCTAGTTTGTCCACCAATCATGGCAGAGGTGGAAGCACAAAATAATGAAGAGAGCACTGAGTTGTTTGATAGAGAGGTGACGAAAGAGCCAGATTATCAGGCGCAGGTAGCTCATCATTATATTGGTGCACTCAGATAATAATGCTCTAAACAGGGAAGTTTTAAGACTTAATCTGGATTTAAATTTAAATAAAGAAAAATAATTTCTTAATATGAAGAACTGATTTAATTTATCTTTTTGAAATAGATGGTTAATAGTTCATAAAATAAATAATTCTACTAAAAATTTTGAAAAATCTGGCTGCCCAAACTGAGGGAGAATCTATATAATGCATTAACTTAACGTCTAAGGAATCTCTCATGCATTTGGCTGCACTGCATACGCCGAGTCAGATTCAGCTCAATCAATACGGTCATCTTAAACATTTTCTGACCATTGAAGGCCTTTCCCAGCAAACCCTCATAAAAATTCTCGATACTGCTTCTTCCTTTTTTAATGATCAAAACCAACTCATAACCTCACCTTTACTCGAAGGCCGTACGGTCATGAACCTGTTTTTCGAGAACTCGACCCGCACCCGCACAACTTTTGAAGCTGCTGCTAAACGTTTATCAGCCAATGTACTGAATATTGATATCGCCCGTTCCAGTACATCTAAAGGTGAAACCCTGCGTGATACGCTGTGGAATCTTGAAGCAATGGCGGCCGATCTTTTTGTTGTACGCCATTCATCTTCAGGTGCTGCACATTTTATTGCAAAAGATGTGTGCCCGAATATCGGGATCATTAACGCGGGAGATGGACGTCACGCCCATCCCACCCAGGCTATGCTGGATATGCTTACGATCCGTCGTGAAACTGCCCGGCCATTTGAAGAGTTAAGTGTTGCCATTATTGGTGATATCAAACATTCACGGGTAGCACGTTCGGATGTAGCCGCGCTACAGACCTTAGGCTGTAAAGATATCCGCGTCATTGCGCCGAATACCTTATTACCTTTTGGCTTTAAGGAATTTGGTCCGGAAGTCCGACTTTTTAATAACATGGATGAAGGCGTAAAAGATTGCGATGTCATTATTGCACTTCGCATCCAAAATGAACGTATTGATTCACCTGCACTTTCTTCACAGTCTGAATTTTATAAAATGTATGGACTGAATGAAGACCGGCTGGCATTAGCAAAACCGGATTGTATTGTCATGCATCCAGGCCCAATGAACCGTGGCGTAGAAATCGACTCCAGCATCGCTGATGGTCCGCAGTCAGTAATCTTGCGTCAGGTGACCAACGGTATAGCAGTACGTATGGCTGTGCTGGCACTAACAATGCAAGGGCAGTTAGAAGAGAAAGGTTTGATTGAAGCGTTGGCGATATAAGGGTAAAGAAATGAGTATTGTCAAAATTGAAAATGTACGCGTTCTTGACCCGATCGCCAAAACTGACAGGATTGAAACAATCTTTTTGCAAAATGGTACGCGTGTCGATGCCAGTGATGATGTCGAAAGAACTATTAATGGACAAGGTAAATGGCTTATGCCAACTATGGTTGACCTGTGTGCACGTTTGCGCGAACCGGGTCAGCAGCAGCATGGGACATTAAAATCTGAAGGCCGGGCTGCACGTCATAATGGTATTTTGCATGTGATTACACCGCCAGACTCCAAGCCGATTGTTCAGGATAATGGCTCGCTGATCCATGGCTTACAAGAGAAAGCTATGTTAGATGGTGGTATTTATCTGCATATTATCGGTGCACAGACTCAAGGTCTAAATGGTAAGCAGCCTGCTAATATGGCGGGTCTGAAAAAAGGTGGATGTACTGCAGTTTCTAATGCTCATGCACCTTTTGAGAATGATGATGTAGTTATCCGTACCTTGGAATATGCAGCGGGTCTGGATATGACCGTTGTGTTTTATGCTGAAGAGCCGCAAATTGCCAAAGATGGCTGTGCCCATGAAGGTTTTGTCGCTTCACGCCAAGGCTTGCCTATGATTCCGGTTATGGCAGAGACCGTCGCTATTGCTAAATATCTGCTTATGATAGAGGCAACCGGAGTACGTGCCCATTTTGGTCTGCTGTCTTGTGGCGCATCTGTTGAACTGATCCAGATTGCTAAGGCCAAAGGCTTACCTGTAACTGCTGATGTTGCCATGCACCAGTTGCATTTAACTGACCAGTTAACAGATGGATTCAATTCACTGGCGCATGTACGTCCTCCTCTACGCTCAGCACAGGATAAGGAACTATTACGCCAAGGCTTGAAATCGGGAATAATTGATGCCATTTGTACGCATCATGAACCCTTATCCGGTTCTGCTAAAATGGCGCCGTTTGCAGAAACCTTGCCGGGAATCAGTGCATTTGATACTTATATTCCGTTTGGTATCCAGCTGGTTAAAGAAGGCCTGTTCAGCCCGTTAGAATGGGTAGAAAAAGTAACGCTGGAGCCGGCACGAGTAGCCAATATGGTAAAACGCTGGCAGTCAGAATCAGGCTGGGTACTGGTTGATCCTGATCTGGAATGGACAGTCAGTAAGGAAAATATGCTGTCTAAAGGTAAAAATACACCACTGATTCAGCAAAAGGTGCAAGGTAAGGTTGTAGAAATATTCCTGCCTTAAACAGAATAATATGGAAGAAATAGAAAAGCCAGCATAAGCTGGCTTTCTTATTGAGTTTTTCAGTGATTTATTAAAATTTCTATAACATTTTGTTATTTCTAAAGAGTTTCGCTAGTAACCGTATTAATATTCAGCATAGTATAAAAAACAGCTTATTTTAAATGCATTAATTCCAATAATAATGCCAATAAAAGAGAGAATGATGATGAGTATAAATTTTATTGAATTATTGAGGCAAAAGGTTTCAGCTATTGTTCTAGAAGGTGAGACCACTTATCTGGTAGAAAAGTCTGATGCACTGGCACAATTTTATCCAGTTTTACTGGCCATTTTAAAAGCTCGGCCTGAGCTGATACCTTCTTTAGAAAACCAGTTAAATCCGACTCTAAATGAATTATTCGGACATCATATCGCTCTTAAAGAACAATTTTTAAATCAGGTAAGTGGTAGTATTCCTCATCTCGAAACCGAGCGCATATTAAACCAGTCTATTACACCGACAATGGCTGTTTTAATCGAAGAGGCGGGTAGTCCAGACCCGGAAGCGATCAGACATCTGCTTTATACTCATCAGGATATTATTCTGGCAGTATTACCACACTGGGCAATGGCGCTATTAGCCGGTCTAGGTATTAATCCTGCCGCAGGGGAAACTCTTTATCAGGCGCCACGGGAACCAGATCCGGTCATTATAGAGGATCGAAGAACCAATCTTTTATGGCCATTGATTGGTATTGTTGTTTTAGCAATTTTGGCAGCACTGATGCTCAGGGCGTGTGATGATGATCAAGAGACTGATCAGCAGACTGTAGTCAATGGAACCCAGCCAGCATACTTTCAGTTAACCACTGGAGATGAAGGTGAGTTGATTACCTGCCAAATACGAATCAGTGATTTAAAATATGTAGATATTTTACAAGGCGAGGTTAAGTATACTTTTAGTCATCCTTCTGGTTGTGGTGTAGATACACAGTCTATCTATCATGCAAGTTTTATGAATCAGGATGCTTTACCAAGTGTATTGAAAATCGTACAGGGTGTACCAAACTCTTCAATCACCTGGATAGGTAAAGAAATTAATATCCAGTCTTCCCATAATAGTGATGCACAGAGTCTGGTTAGCCAGATTCGCTTGCTCGTACCAGATATGACTATCACCACCCAACAACCCGTTGCCAGCAATCCTCAGCCAACCCATGCTGGAGTTACAGATGCTGAACGTACCTTATCACAAATTAATCCTGATAATATTAAACCACTAGATATAGCTACCGCACTGAATCTTGAAGTAATTCATTTTGCCAGCGGTTCTGCACAAGTACCGGATGTTAATAAACCGATTCTTGATCAGGCGGCCGCCCTGTTGCAACGTGTGCCAAATGTAGTCGTCACTGTAAAAGGTCACACCGATGCTGAAGGCAGTGAAGCTGTTAATAACAATCTGTCTGTACAGCGTGCCCAGGCTGTAGTGAATTATCTGGTAAGCCGGGGGGTGAGCCCAAGTAAGCTGCAAGCTTTAGGATATGGTCAGGACCAGCCGGTCACTGATAATGCAACCAGTCAAGGCAAATTTCAGAATCGCCGGATTGAGTTTGAAATTTTGAATACGGATACGGGTGTAGTTCGTGAAGTAAATGAACAAGGCGTTAAACCTGCTTCATGATTTTAATATTAGATAAAATGAATATTTTTAAAAAGGTCAGTTAAACTGGCCTTTCTATATCATTTGAATATTCATATTTTAATGAAGATAAAAATTTAAAATAACGATTGATAGATTAAAGCAGATTTATGCTTGGTGTTTTATAAAGCGCTTTAATAATAAAATATAAAAAAGGTTTATATTATTTTATTAGTTTGAACTGTAGATAAAAATAAGCATGAGAAATCTGGTCAGTTACCTCAAAACTTGATTAAAATACGCCCCATAAAATTACAATACACTCTGGATTAAAGATGAAAAAATTATTAGCCCTATCAATGCTTTCATGTATTGCTGTATTAGGGGGATGTGATGGCTTTAAAAATAAAGATAAACAGGATCAGGCAGCTGTTCAGGATATGGCAGACTGGAGCTGTACCAATCAGGATAATCTGAACCAGATTCAAAAATACCTTAAAAGTGAATATTTAAAAGAAGTTGAAAAGCACCTCAGGCAGTCTGACTATTATGAAGCAGACCGGGAGCTTCTGGCTCAGATCAACCAGAGCTTAAGGTTTGAGGTTAAAAATGTGCGTACCGTGACCGAAGATTCTAAGAATGCGAATCAGTTAAACTGTGAAAGTCAGCTGGTTGTACATTTTCCAAAAGGCTTATTGCAACGTGCAGAAAATGCCTATCAGAAATACTTGGAAAACTGTGAAGAATGTGAGGGCGGAACGACTATAGCTGACTATCTGGAAGAAGGTGAATCAGGTTTATCCCTAAATAATAACCAGTTGCGCGGTACATTTTCTTATGACATTAGCAAGACTGACAAAGAAGGCTTGAGTCTGGATATTCCTAATCAGAACGCAGTCATCGATGGTGTGGTTTTTGTGACGGTAAAAGCAGTGCAATATGCAGCTTACGTCAAAGAAAATCAGGAAATTCAAAATTCTATCAAAGAATCTGTTCATGAGAATACTGTCCAGACTGAACTTGCACAAAAAGCAATGGATATCCGCAAAAAAGAACTGGATGCTGAAAAACAGAAGCAGGTAGAACGTTTGAACCAGATTTGGGACAGTCTGACAGAGGAGCAGCGTACTCAGTTAAAGCAAGACCAGTCTGACTGGTTTGAAAAACGTGATGTAGATTGTAAGGTAATCTCACAGAGAAGTGTTTATCAGATTCCTGAAGCAGAACGCGAGGTTTATCAAAAGCAGTCAAATTACTGGGATAAAGCTATGGAGCAGCAAAATCAGGATATGCAGTACATCAAATGCTTTAATCAGAAAACTGCTGAACGTAGTGTCTATCTCAATAACCTGTTTTAATGGATGACTGTTGAAAAGAAAAAGGGCGGATTGATTCGCCCTTTTTTTATTGGCATGCTAGAGCATTATTTTCACTATCAGTCTTTTATGCGTATTAGTTTTATCGGTTCAGGCAAGGTAGCGACTCATCTGGCACGGGGACTTGCAAAACAGCATCAAATTGTTCAGGTGTTCAGCCGTAATCTGGATCATGCCAGAAAACTTGCAGAGCAATTCAATGCTGAACCAATTGACCACTATCATGATATCAATTCACAGATTGACCTGATAATTATTGCAGTAAGTGATCAGGCAATTACAGAAACAATTGTTCAGTTAGCTCCGTATTTATCAAGCAGTCTCGTCGTACATACATCCGGAAGTACCGCCTTAAATATCCTATCGCAACATTATTCTCATGCAGGTGTTCTATATCCATTGCAGACTTTCAGTTTTGAACGTGAGATTGACTGGCAGACTACTCCAATATTTATTGAGGCAACTGAAGCTAAAAATCTGGAAATCCTTAAATATTTAGCAAATAGCCTAAGTCGAAGTATATATAACTATTCTTCAGCCCAGCGTTTAAGTCTGCATCTCGCTGCTGTATTTGCCTGTAATTTTACTAACTATTGTTATGATCTGGCCAAACAGATAGTAGACCAGCAACAGGTAGATTTTTCGCTGCTTTATCCCTTGATCAGTGAAACTGCCCAGAAGGCACTGCAACATGATCCACATTTAATGCAAACTGGTCCTGCAGTGCGTGGAGACCAGAATATCCTTAATATGCATATGCAGCTACTTAATCACGCTGAGCGTGAAGATTTAAGGGAAATATACCAATTGATGAGTCAAAGTATTTTAAAATCACATCAATGTATTAAATAAAAATATTAAATTCGCTCAAACTTGGAGCAGTAAAAAAACAGGACCGAAGTATGGCAAAGGATTTTAATAGCTCCAAGGTTGTGAACACTTATAATGAGCACATCCGTAAACTGATTCCAGGTTATGAGTTGGTACATCAGCAAATTCAGGCTTTATTGAAAGCTTACATTGCCGGTAACCAAGTACACCTATTAATTATAGGTTGCGGTACTGGCTATGAGCTGGGTTATCTGCTTCAGCAATTTCCAGAGTGGAAATTTACTGCAATTGATATATCTGACACCATGCTTGATAAGGCCAAACAATATGTTCAACAGTTTGATGGCAATAATCGAGTAAATTTTATTCTGGGTGATATGAGTCAGCTAGATACTGATCAGAATTTTGATGCAGCCTTATCTATATTAGTCACACATTTTATTAGTTATACTGAGAAATCTAAATTTTTAAAACAGATCTATGAGACCTTAAAACCAGGCGGAATGTTTATAACTTTTGATCTGGTAAAAATAGTATCACTGCAGGAAAAACTCAGCTTAAAGTATATATGTGAAAATAACGGTCTCAGTGAAAAGCAGACTGAAACCATGCTTCAACGTTTAGAGGGTGATTTTTTCGATTTGTCTGAACAGGAGACTTTCCAGCTTTTAAAACAGGCTGGCTTTAGCCAAGTCAAAAGATTTACCCAGCTTTTATGTTATGAGGGGTTTATTGCACAGCGTTAAGCTGGCGAATACTTTAATTCACCAGCTTGTTTTTTCAATCATTGAATCTTTTTAAAAATAAAGTCATTAATTTTGTGGCCCGCTTCAATGCCACGGCGCTCAAATTTGGTTTGTGGACGCCAGTCCGGACGTGGATAACTATGACCTTTTCCTGCAAGGTTTTCCAGCCTAGGACGATTGTCTAGAACCTCAAGCATCCATTCTGCATAAGGTTCCCAGTCAGTAGCCGAGTGGAAGGTACCACCGAGTTCAAGCTTTTGTTCAACCAGTCCCATACGTTCATGAGCTACAAAACGGCGTTTGAAGTGGCGTTTTTTCTGCCAGGGATCTGGGAAATACAGCTGAATGCAGTTGATACTGTTATCTGGCATTTCACGCAGTACCTGAATAGCATCGGCATCCAGTAAACGCAGATTTTTTAGTCCTGCCATACCTGCTTCATAGACACATTGTGCTATACCGGGCACATGTACTTCAATCCCTATAAAATTACGCTCAGGATTGGCTTTGGCCATAAGCACTAGCGAACGGCCCATACCAAAACCAATTTCTACAGTCAGCGGGCGTTCAGGGTATTCAAAGTGTTGACGTAAGTCACCCACTGGATACTCTAAAATCAAATTACGATACTGTTCCAGAGCTGTGCGCTGTGAAGTATTTAGCGGTGAGGAGCGACGCATAAATGTCACAATTTCACGATGTTCAGGCAAATTGTCCAGTTCGGTAATTTGCGTTTCTAACTGATCGGTTGACATAATCTTGGCAGTACTAAAATCTGAAAACGCTATTTTAAAGACTGAAAAGGGCAAGTCAAATTTTTTGCACTCACTTAAGCTTAAAACATGCAGGTACTAAAAATAGCACTTTAAAACTTGAAAAATTATTGAATATTCTCAATATTGTATAAAGTAAATTTTATTTCAATATTTACGCTTTTTTGCAATTTATAACTTTGTTGACTTGAAAGTCTTTATGAAGCGTTTTAAAACATTATGAGTTAAATAACAAGGATCATATATGAAGCTTTATTATTCTCCAGGTGCATGTTCACTCGCAGCGCATATTATTTTAAATGAAATTAATGTTGATTTTGATTTAGAGCGAGTGAATTTAAAAACTCATAAAACAGAAAAAGGTACTGATTATTACGAAATCAATCCAAAGGGTTATGTGCCTGCGCTTGAGATCAATCCGGGTCTAATTTTAACTGAAAATGTAGCCATTCTTCCTTTTCTTGCCCAGCATGACCCAAAACAGGATCTAATTCCGCCATCAGGCATGGGACGTGCCAAAGTACTTGAATGGCTGGGATATCTGAATTCTGAACTGCATGACGCTTACGCTGTATTTTTTACAGGTAAACTGGGGGATGATGAAAAAGAAAAGGCCTATGCTGAGGTTGACCGACTACTAACGTATATTGACAATTATCTAGAAAACTGGGAATGCGATTATCTGGTTGATGATAATTTTGGTCCGGCTGATGCTTATCTATTTGTACTCACCAACTGGTCAAATCATATTGAACATGACCTGAGCCCATATAAGAATATTGTGGCTTTACGCAACAAAATTGCAGAACGTCAATCTGTTCAGATTGCAATGCGTGATGAAGGCTTGATTCCTTAAGCTGGTTGCTTTAAAAAGGACTCATATTGAGTCCTTTTTTTATTAATACTATTTAAAGAAGTAGCCCGTCTCTGGGGAGCTAGCATTTGCCATACGTTTACGTGGCATACGACCAGCCAGATATGCTTCACGGCCAGCTTCAACTGCTTTTTTCATAGCAGAGGCCATTACTACCGGTTGCTGTGCAGCAGCAATTGCAGTGTTCATGAGTACACCATCACAACCAAGCTCCATAGCAATTGCAGCGTCACTTGCTGTACCTACTCCTGCATCAACCAGTACCGGGACTTTGGCATTTTCTTTAATAATCGAAATAGTATGAGGATTCAGAATTCCCAAACCTGAGCCAATCAGGCTACCAAGTGGCATAATCGCTACACAGCCCATACTTTCGAGTTCTTGGGCTACGATTGGGTCATCCGAGGTATAAACCATAATCTCGAAACCATCGTCAATCAGGGTACGTGCAGCTTTTAGTGTAGCTGTAACATTCGGATATAATGTTTTTTCATCACCTAGTACTTCAAGCTTGACCAGATTATGGCCATCAAGTAATTCACGTGCCAGCATACAGGTACGAATGGCACTATCAGCATCAAAGCAGCCTGCTGTATTCGGTAAGATCGTATATTTTTCTGGAGGAATAACAGAGAGCAGGTTAGGTTGATCTGGATGCTGTCCAATATTCACGCGCCGGATGGCAACAGTTACTATTTCAGCACCACTTGCCTGAATAGCCAAATCAGTTTCATTTAAGTCTTTATATTTTCCGGTGCCAACCAGCAAACGTGAACTGAATTGACGGGAACCAATAATTAAAGGGGTATCTTGCATGGAAGAGCTCCAGATTAGCCGCCACCGACAGCGTGAATAATTTCAATACGATCTTGATCCGAAATAGGGGTATGTTCCAGTTTGCTTTTAGGAATGATCATTTCATTCATTTCTACTGCAAAACGCTTACCCTCTAGTGCAAGTGACTGGACCAATTCTAAAAGGTTCTGGCAGGGCGTATGCATAAGTTCGCCATTTAAATAGATCTGCATACCATTATTTCCATTCTTATCTTAAATATTTAAATGCATTCCAGGCCAGCAATAACCATCCACCAATCATCAGCGCCCCCCAATAGGTGTAATCGCGCCAAGACCACGCGGAAGCCCTAGAGCCATAATATATAGTGAGCCACAAAACAGAAAAATACCAAACTGGATGAGCAGGAAACTGCCTTTAATTGGGAGTTGAGGCAAAGTCTTACTTATCACACCTAAAATCAATAAGCCTAAAGCATGATAAAAAAAGTATTCTGTTGCTGTGTGCCACCAAGCCAGTTGAGCTTCACTGGCACGAGTCTTTAAACCGTGTGCACCAAAAGCACCTACCATGACCGCCAAGGCAAGGTTGAGTGCGGAGATTGCAATCCACATAAGCCATAACCACCTGAAAAACTAGATGAACATTAACATAGATTTATATAGAGAATAAGGCTAATAAATAACAAAAATGAGAAACTAAAAAATAAGAAAGGGCAATAAATGCCCTTGGCTTTTGAGAAAATAATCAGGTTGCAGACATGGCAACCTTGATTTTTTCCATCGCATTTTTTTCTAACTGACGGATACGTTCTGCTGAAACATTATATTCTGCTGCCAGTTCATGTAGGGTTGACTTGTCATCATCGAGCCAGCGGCGTTGCAGGATATTCCGTGAACGGTCATCTAACTGATCCATAGCATTATGTAATGCCGAGTTGCTCTGTTCTTCCCAGTCCTCGTCTTCTACCAGACGGGCAGGATCATAGCGGCTGTCTTCCAGATAAAGTACCGGCGCCACATGACTAGATGAATCATCATCGTCATCACCTTGTGCCTCAAAAGCAGCATCATAGGCAGTAAGACGGCCTTCCATTTCCAGAACCTGCTCTGGTGTTACATTTAAATCATTTGCGATTGAGCGCGCTTCTTCGAGCGTTAACTTTTTACTGGACTTTTTCAAGCTACGCAAATTAAAAAATAATTTACGCTGTGCTTTAGTGGTGGCAATTTTTACAATACGCCAGTTACGAATAACGTATTCATGTATTTCGGCTTTAATCCAGTGAACTGCAAAAGACACCAAGCGTACACCCATGCTTGGATCAAAGCGTTTGACTGCTTTCATTAGTCCCAGATTACCTTCTTGAATCAGGTCACCCTGAGGCAAGCCGTAACCTGCATAACTGCGTGCAATGTGAACAACGAAACGCAGGTGCGACATGACCAGCATTTTCGCTGCATCTAGATCCTGATCATAATAATAACGTTCAGCAAGTTCTTTTTCCTGCTCGGCTGTTAAAATGGGGATCTGGTTAACGGTGCTAATATATGCACCGAGATTGACCCCTGGCGCAGATAATGACAGGGGCATCAATTGATTGCTGCTGTCACTCATGAGTTCTCCTTGTAGGACGATAATCGTACCAATGCATTTATCTTAATCGGAAAGATTTCCATAATTAAGGAATATTGGGTAGAAAAATGTAAAGTTTTATACCTTTAACACTGTATTATCTTAAAGGAAAATAATTAAGATTCAATTAAATAGTGGTATTCTTGAGCATGATTCTGAGTCAGGGTACATTTAATCTGATGGAGCCGGCAGTAACGTACAATATCTATCTCGCTATTTGGATCGGAAGCTTTTAAAATAAAGATAAATGGCGCCTTGGTTTGCTTTAAGGCCCGTTTTAACATTAGTAGTGGCATTGGGCAGGGCTGACCCAATGCATCGATTTCTACAGGGGTTGCCCCAAAAGTTTCGTTCATAATCTGAACTCAGAAAAAATTAGCTTTCATAAAAGGTATTTTAGCAAATAAAATCAGCTGACTGAATTTGCATTAGGAATCAATAGTAAAATATTTAAAAATAGAATTCAGTTCAATTATCATACAAAAACATAAACGAACGTAAAGAAGAATTCATTAAAAAAACTATTAATTGTCATAAACCCATGCTAAGCTCGTTGCGTACTTAGGGATTACCACTACCTAAATTGTGGTGAAACTTAAATATTTATGGATGTAACCGGGAATTTGTTAATAGTTTTACAGAATGATTACAAGCTTAGAAATAATAACTATTTTTAAATCTTGTTTGCTCTGCTGTTTGCAACACCGGAAGGTCCTTTAATTGAAGCAACTGAGGATTGACTTATGACAGCTCGTGAACAAGGCGTAGTAAAGTGGTTTAACGACACTAAAGGTTTTGGTTTTATTCAGCGTAACGGTGGTGATGACGTATTTGTTCATTTCCGTGCGATTATGGGTGAAGGCCATCGCTCACTACGTGACGGTCAACGCGTTGAATTCAGCGTAGTAAAAGGTCAAAAAGGTTTTCAGGCTGAAGAAGTGCAGCCTTTAGACTAATTCATCAATTTTGATTGATGAGAGGCGCTCCAATTTTCGTATTGGGGCGTTTTTGTTTATAATGAACGCCAATTTGGGTGATTAATAGTTAGAGCACGTATATGGCATCTGGTTTTGAAACCTTGAATTTACATCCGAAACTGAAAAAAGCGATTGATGCTTTAGGGTTCAAGGAAATGACTCCTATCCAGCAGAAGGTGTTAAATTATACCTTGGCTGGACACGATGCAATTGGTCGTGCGCAAACTGGTACGGGTAAAACCGCAGCCTTCCTGATCAGTGTAATCAATGATCTGCTTAATAATCCGATTAAAGAACAGCGTTATCGTGGTGAGGCAAGAGCCCTAATCCTGGCTCCTACACGTGAACTGGCTCTGCAAATTGAAAGTGATGCTAAAGAGTTAACCAAATTCACAGATCTGCATCTGGTTACATTACTGGGTGGTGTAGATTTTGATAAGCAGAAAAAGCAGCTTGATCAGAATTTTGTCGACATTATTGTGGCAACTCCAGGACGTTTGATAGATTTTGTAGAACAAAAAGAGGTTTGGCTGGACCAGATCGAATTTTTAGTGATTGATGAAGCTGACCGTCTGCTGGATATGGGATTCATTCCTTCAGTGAAAAGGATTGTACGGTTTTCACCTCGTAAAGAACAACGTCAGACTCTAATGTTCTCGGCTACATTCAGTTATGATGTACTGAACTTGGCTCAGCAATGGTTATTCGAGCCTGTTACAGTAGAAATTGAACCTGAAAAGAAAACCAATGCCGACGTTGAACAACGTGTGTATATGGTAGCGAACCGGGACAAATATAAGCTGCTACAAGAAATTTTACGTGATGAACCAATTGAAAAGGTTATGATCTTTGCAAATCGTCGTGACCAGGTGCGCCGTCTCTATGATCATTTGAAAAAGGATGGTTACAAAGTCGTTATGCTTTCAGGTGAAATTGCTCAGGATAAACGGCTGAAAATGCTGGATCAGTTCAAAAATGGCAAGCATAACATTATGATTGCTACTGATGTGGCCGGACGCGGTATTCATGTTGATAATGTTTCACATGTTATTAATTTTACTTTACCTGAACAGTCAGATGATTATGTTCATCGTATTGGTCGTACTGGTCGTGCTGGTGCACAGGGTGTTAGTATCAGCTTTTTATCAGAAGACGATGCGTTTTATCTGCCAGCCATTGAAAAAGCAATTGGACAGAAACTGCCACTTACTCGTTTAGATGGTTATTGTTAATTAAAGTGTTTAAATGAATTATCCCGGTCAATATGCCGGGATTTTCTATGAAGCTTATTTATGAATTAGTGCGACAGTAAAACGTTAATACAGTCTGATAATCGTCGTCGCGGGAGATATCTGTACGGTTACCGGTAATCGCACCGAGCACACCAGCAGCAGCTTGTACCATTTGGCCAGTCTGCTCATCCACCACGCCTTTGAGTACACCGTTATAACTGGTTTTCTCATCTACAACTACAGCAGTTGCTTTACTGCCACAAGTGCTGTTAGCTGCACTAATAGCATTATTTTTAGAAATAATATTGGTTTTACCAATTCCAGTCACTTCATACTGATTATTTTCCTTCTGAATTGCCAGACTGTTTTTTGGGGTGGTAGCACAGGCGGTCAGCATGAGCGAAGCTGCAAATAGGGAACCCAAACTTAGAATTTTTTTCATCATACACCCTAAAACTATTATTAAAAGATTGGAACTATTTGAGCATATTTACTCTGAATCATATTGAATGGGTTGTATGGAAATTGAAGTTTTATAGATATTATTTGTGAAAGCTGTTAAAAGCGCTACTGGCAGATTGTCTGTAACTCAATAAAATGAAAAGATTGTGCTAATCTAGTTTGATCTTGAATCTTATATTTAAAAATTAATGGCAGACAATACTGTAGAGCTGATTCATCACAATATTCATCAGCGGCAATCAATTGGACATCTGGTTGAACCTGCTCCAAATGCAGAACAGCTTGAACTCGCCTTTCAGGCAGCATTAACAGCACCAGACCATCACCGCTTAAAACCGACTCATTTTGTGGTTATTGCATCTGAGCAGCGCGAAACATTTGGTGAACTATTATCACAGGCAGTGGCTGATATGGGTACAATGGAAGCAGCACAGATTGAACGGGTAAAGAATCATCCTTTGCGTGCTCCGTTACTGGTCTTGGCGTTAACCCGTTTTCAAGATCACCCAAAAGTTCCTTATTTTGAACAAACATTAAGTTCAGGAGCAGCTATCCAGAACTTTTTGCTTTCCCTGCAAGCGCAAGGGTTTTCAACAATGTGGCGTTCAGGTGCTGTGGTAGAGTCCAGCTTGCTAAAAAAAGCTTTGAATTTGCGTGAACATGATTTAATTTCAGGCATTATCTATATTGGTACAGCAGCTAAAGCAATTGCACCGCGTACAGAGATAGATACACAGAATTTTGTAAGTTACTGGTCTGAATGATTTTGTTTCCATAGTATGGAACATGAAGGATAAAAATAATGTCAGAGTTGAAGTTTAGCGATCTGGTTGAACCTGTTGAAATTGACCGTAAAACTGCATTAAGAATCACTGTACTGGGTGGTGGAAGTTTTGGTACAGCTATGGCTAATATTTCTGTACGCAATGGTTGTGATACCAAGATCTGGATTCGCGATGAAGAAATTGCCCGGGAAATTAACCGGACACATATCAACCAGCGCTACTTGCCAGATTATCCTTTAGAGAAAGAATTGCAGGCAGTATCTGATCTTGAAGAGGCAGTACGCGACCGTGATATTATTCTGGTAGCCATTCCAAGCCATTCTTTTCGGGATGTTATACAAAAAATTAAACCTTTTATCAGTGCGCAGGCAGTGGTTTCGCTTACGAAAGGAATTGAAGCTAAAACCTTTAGCTTTATGAGTGACATTATTCGTGATGAGTTGCCAGAAGTTCCTTATGGAGTGCTTTCAGGCCCGAACCTGGCAAAAGAAATTATGGCAGGTATGCCGGCGGGTACAGTAATCGCCAGCCACTCGGAACTGGTGCGTTATGCGATGCAACAGGCTTTACATAGCGCTTTATTTCGTGTTTTTGGCAGTGATGACGTACATGGAGTAGAGCTTGGCGGTGCTTTAAAAAATATTTATGCAGTCGCGATGGGAATGGCGGCGGCCTATAATGTAGGTGAAAACACCAAAAGTATGATTATTACACGTGCCTTGGCTGAAATGAGCCGTTTTGCTGTCAAATTGGGTGCTAATCCTTTAACATTTTTAGGTTTATCTGGTGTTGGTGACCTGTTTGCTACCTGTAACAGTCCACTCAGCCGTAACTATCAAGTGGGTTTTGCTCTGGGTAAAGGCAAAACTTTAGAACAGGCTACGCAGGAATTAGGACAAACTGCGGAAGGGATCAATACTATCGTTCAGGTACGTACACGAGCACAAGAGCTTGAGGTATATATGCCGATCACTAATGCTTTGTATGAAGTTATTTTTGAAAATGCGCCGCCACTAACAATAGCCTTATCTTTGATGAAAAATGGTCATCGCAGTGATGTAGAATTTGTGTTGCCACATAATCAGGTCTAATCATCAAGACATATCATAAATGTCATGAAAAAACGTTATGATAGGTCTGAAGTAATGGGGATAGTATATGCAATTGGTTCTGATTCGACATGGTGAGGCAGCCCATCCGCTGCAAGTAACCGACAGCAAGCGACCTTTGACTGAGCGGGGTCATACACAGGCTGAGGAAACTGGAAAATATTTGAAAGATCTGATACAGCCAGAGGTTTTTGTTGTGAGTCCGTTATTACGGGCACAAGAAACCTTGGTCCATATTCAAAAGAATTTCCCTGATGTTCCGGTACTGGTCTGTGATAAAATTAAACCAGATGATCAGGCAAAAGATGCGATTGACTGGCTAGCACAACTACCTTACCAGTCGATTACTGTCGTGTGTCATATGAATGTTATTGCACATATTGCCGAGCAGCTTATTCATGAGCCATTTCATCCTTTTGCACTGGCTGAAGCGCGAATTTATGAACTTCCCGTAATTGCAAATGGCCTGGCAGTCCAACAGCAGAACTTTATTCCAGTACATTAAAATAAATTAGAAAAATGGTAGATCAGACTTAATGTTGTATTTATGGATGCCAGAAGCCAATGGAGTTTGGCAATGGTCAAATGGGGATGCCTGGAGTGAGAGCTCGAGTCTTGAACAGCTGATTCAGGAAATTAAAATATATCAAGGTGAAGAAATAGTTGTTTTTTTCCCAAGTCGCGGGCTACAACTGCTTCAGCAGCAGATGAGTAAATCTCAATATAAGCAGCTTGGTACAGAAGGGGTACGCTATCTGCTGGAAGAGTATGTAATACAGCCGATTGATCAGCTAAAAGTACTGCACTATTTTCAGGCTGCTGAAGAACGATTAACAGTCATGGGAGTAGCACTGAATTTAGTAGAAACATTACTGCATTCACTGAATTTACTTCCTTTAAAAGTTGCTGCACTTTTGCCAGATTTCCTGGTTTTACCCCAGCCTGATCCCGGTGAAACTATACTTGCAAATATTCATCAGCGGTTACTTGCACGTGAAAATGAGTTTAGTGGCAATTCAATAGATGAGCTTGGAGTTTATCTGGAATTTATTCATCCGGAGACCCGTTTCCGTTGTAGCGGGCTGAGTCCAGATCAGCAAATAGTACTAGATGCAGTAACTACTCAAGAGCAGAGACAGTACTTTAGTTATCAGTTCGAGCCTATTAAAAAGCCTAAACAGCATCCCTTCAATATTTTGCCTAAAGCACAAAAAAGTGAACAGTTTTCTGGTTATTGGAAAGCTTGTGCAGCAGTATTTTGTGCCATTCTTATAGTACAGTTGAGTTATGATGTATTACGCTGGTCAAAATTAAAAAAACTGGCTGATCAGACTGCGATACAGGCAATTGACCAGTATCAAGACTGGTTTGGACCCAATAGCCGTATTACTGAAGAAAATATACAAAGTCAGTTTGAAAGCCAATTGCGTATGAGCCGTAGTGCAAATACTGAGGCACTGCAAATTTTGAGCCGGGTTGGCCCAATCTTGGCCCAGCAGCAGATTCTGGCAGAGCGGGTAGGATATGAGTCATCAATATTAAGTCTTGATTTGAAAGCCAGTTCATCTGAACAGTTGCAGGCACTTACCCAGCAGTTAAACCAGCAAGGTTTTAAAGCTGAACTTGGTAATGTACAAACCCAGGGGGCGGGAGTAATCGGTTTGGTGAAAGTACAATAATGAAAATATTTGAGAAAATAGACCATTCATGGAAAAACCTAGCTGAGCGTATAGAAGACTATCTGGACGGACTTTCTCTGCGCGAAAGAATCATGGTAATTTTTACCACAGTCTTTGTGCTGGTCACAGCCGTTGGATGGTCACTCTGGACCATGCATAAAGCTGCGGATGACCAGCAAAAACGTTTAAATGACCTCAAGGATCTTATGGTCCGGATGCAGACCAATGCAGTAACCATGAAACCAGCGGGAGAGTCGCAGCTGACGCCGGTAGAGAAGGTGCAGCGTATTTCTCAACAGCAGGGGTTATCAGCCAGTATCCAGGCCACCGGAAAGCAGCTTCAGATTTCAGTGCAGCATGATAATTATGCTGTATTAGCCAACTTCCTAACCCAAATGGCACAGATGGGTTTAAATATTGAAAAAATGGAGCTTATAAATCAAAACCAGCAAATCAGGCTCATTGTGACCGTGCAATAAGCTGTAAAAATAAACATAGTTCAGGCATAGCCTTTTATGTAACCTGTGCCTATAATATGGCAACTTGTAAAGCGGTAGATTTTTGCTGATATGTTCTATTCTCTGGCCCGCCCCATGTTGTTTTCGCTAGCACCAGAGCGTGCACATGAACTGACCTTATCATTGCTAAAATCAGCCCATAAGTTTGGAATTGGACATCAGACAGTTGCCCATAAGCCTGTGACCTGTATGGGAATCGAATTTCCCAACCCGGTCGGACTAGCAGCAGGTTTGGATAAAAATGGCGCTTATATTGATGCTTTAGCTGCATTGGGTTTCGGTTTTATTGAAATCGGAACAGTTACTCCACGTCCCCAAACCGGTAATGCTCAGCCACGTTTATTTAGGATTCCTGAGGCAAAGGCCATCATTAACCGTATGGGTTTTAATAATGATGGTGTTGATCGGCTGGTTGAGAATGTAAAAGCAGCGAAATATAAAGGCATTCTGGGAATTAACATCGGTAAAAACGCTGATACCCCTGTAGAAAATGCAGTTTCGGACTATCTGACCTGTCTTGAAAAAGTATATAATTATGCTTCTTATGTGACAGTAAATATTTCTTCCCCAAATACCAAAAATTTACGCGATCTGCAAAGTGGTCATGCTTTGACCGAGTTGCTTAAAACATTGAAAAACCGACAGCTTGAGCTCGCAGAGCAATATCAGCATTATGTGCCTCTAGTTTTAAAAGTTGCGCCGGATCTGAGCCAGCAGGATATTGAATTTATTGCTTCCCAGCTGGTTATCTTCAAAATTGATGGGCTGATTGTGACCAACACTACTTTATCCCGTGAAGGAGTAGAGGGTTTGGCCTGTGCAGATGAGAGCGGTGGATTGTCTGGTGCACCAGTATTTGAGAAAAGTAACCAGTGTTTGCAGGAATTTGCGAAAAGACTAAAAGGTCAGGTCGCTCTGGTGGGTGTGGGTGGGATTGTGTCTGGAAACCAGGCTGCTGTAAAACAACAGTATGGTGCCCAGCTTGTACAGATTTACAGTGGTCTTATCTATACTGGACCAAATTTGATCAAAGACTGTGTTGATGCCATGAATTAATTTATGAATACCATCGATATAGTTATCCTGATTATCCTGCTCATTGGAGGGCTCAACGGTTTGCGACAAGGATTTGTAAAGGCCTTTGCGAACTTGGTAGGATGGGTATTTGCACTGATTATTGGTGCAAAATATGCCAATATTCTCGCGCCTTCTATGGTGGTACTCAGTCATGATCCGGTGGTCCAGAAAATTGCCGCCTTTGCATTTATTGCCCTGATCATTGTTGTGCTGACTTGGATTGTCACTGCATTTCTGAATGGTATTCTGAAAACTTTTAAATTAGGTCCATTAAACCGTTTGGCTGGTGGAGCTTTTGGTTCGCTTAAAGGCCTGCTGGTAGTCTTGATTACTATGCAAGGCTTGGGCCCTTGGGTGGAAAGTTCTCCTCACTGGAAGCAGTCCAGACTGATACAAGCTTTATTACCTTATGCGCCTATGGCAACTGAAATTTCTAAAAATGTGGCGAATCATGCATTAGATGAAATGAAGTCTGAACAACAGCCTGCATCTTCTCCTTCTCGGCGTGAGTCCAATGATACAGCTGCCAGTGAGCGTTCAAACCATTCAACAAATAATCCTTTTTATTAATCCTAGCCTGTCTGCGAGGTTGTTATGTGTGGAGTAGTTGGTATAGCCGGTAAAGCGCCAGTTAACCAAATGTTGTTTGATGCTTTGACGATGTTGCAACATCGTGGACAAGATGCAGCTGGGATTGTAACCTGCCATGAAGGACGTCTTTTCTTGAGAAAAGATAATGGTATGGTACGCGATGTATTCCATACGCGTCATATGCGCGCCTTGCTGGGTAATTACGGCATCGGACATGTACGTTATCCTACTGCGGGTTCATCAAGTAGTGCCGAAGCCCAGCCATTTTATGTAAATTCACCTTATGGGATTACCTTGGCACATAACGGTAATCTGGTAAATGCAAAAGACATTCATGAAGACCTGTTCAAAACTGACTTGCGTCATATGAACACTGATTCGGATTCAGAAGTGCTGCTTAATGTGTTTGCCCATGAGTTACAGAAGAGTGGCAAGTTAGAGCCATGTGCAGAAGATATTTTCCATGCTGTAAGCCGTGTGCATGATCGCTGTAAGGGAGCTTACGGTGTAGTAGCCATGATTACGGGACATGGTGTAGTCGGGTTTCGCGATCCTAACGGGATTCGCCCTTTAATTTATGGATCACGTGAAACAGAAGAAGGTACTGAATATATTATTGCTTCAGAATCTGTGGCAATTACTGCGCTGGGTTTTAAAATCGAGCGTGATGTAGCACCAGGCGAGGCCATCTTTATTGATTCACAAGGTCAGCTATTTACCCAGCAATGTGCCAAGAACCCTTCTTATCGTCCATGTATCTTTGAATATGTTTATTTCGCACGTCCTGATGCCATTATTGATGGTATTTCGGTGTATAAATCCCGTTTACGCATGGGAGAAACACTTGCAGCAAAAATTTTGCGTGAATGGGGCGAAAATCATGATATTGACGTGGTGATTCCTATTCCAGATACCAGCCGTACATCTGCATTGGAGTTAGCTAATATTCTCGGGGTGAAATTCCGCGAAGGTTTTATGAAGAACCGCTATATCGGACGAACCTTCATCATGCCGGGGCAGCAGCAGCGTAAGAAATCTGTACGCCAAAAATTAAACCCGGTTGAGTTGGAATTCAAAGGCAAAAATGTCTTGCTGGTAGATGACTCAATTGTTCGCGGTACTACCTGTAACGAAATCATTCAGATGGCACGTGATTCTGGAGCCAAACAGGTCTTTTTTGCTTCGGCTGCACCAGAAGTTATGTATCCGAATGTTTACGGGATTGACATGCCAGCCAAATTTGAACTGATTGCGTCAGGCCGGAGTGTTGAGGAAGTGCGTGAAATTATTGGTGCTGACCGTTTGATTTTCCAGGATCTGGAAGACTTGAAAGATGCGGTTCGTACTAAGAAAGTTCCTCATCTGACCGAGTTTGATTGCTCTGTATTTGATGGTATATATGTGACAGGCAATATTGATGAAATTTATCTGGAAGATCTGGAAAAATTGAGAAACGATATGGCCAAAAAGGGTAAAGACCCGTATATCGATGTCAATATTGATGCCGCTTCTGTTGATTTGACCGGAATCAGGGAAGAGTAAGCGCAAACACGTTAAAAAGCGGGTCTTGCCCGCTTTTTTACTTTAAGATAGGCAAAACAATGTAATTAGGAAATTTTACATTGAAAGACGTCAGCCATTATTTAATTACTAATAAAAATATGATGTGGTCCATGAGCATTTGTCTGCTTGCGAGCATCTTAAGTATATTTATTCTCAATAGCCTGTTGGGTCTAATAGTTCATTTTTTTGATCCTGAACAAGCTGTCATGTGGCATGTATTCAGCCCTTATCTGATCTTATTGTTATTACTGGTAATGGGTGGTTCGGTTGCCTATGAACGCTATGTATTTCGTTCTGGGGGGCATACGCTTGCTAAACAGCTAAAAGCTCGGCGTCTTAATCTGATTGAAAGCACACCTGAGGAAAGTGTAGCCATTCATTTAAATGAACATTTGGCACAAAAGTTCATGATCAATCCTCCAACTTTATATGTGCTGCCGGATGAGATCGGTGTAAATGCTTTAACCGCTGGCTTCCATCCCCAAGATATTGTAATTGTGTTGACATGGGGAGCATTGCAAAACCTCGATGAGCTAGAACTTTATGGGTTACTCAGTCATGAGTTTAACCAGATACTTTCTGGCGAAACAGCTGAAAATACCCGGCTTAAGATCGTTTATAGTAGCCTGACTACTTTTAGCCAATGGGGGAGTAAAATTGCCAAATTGGGGTTTCGAAAAACTACTATTAATAAACGTCACCAATTTGAAACAACGTTTGTCGCAATAGGAGGTATTATCTGGCTGGTTGGCAGTTTGGGCGTGTTGGTGACTCGTCTGATCAAATATCTGACTTTAGGTGGACGTACCTTCCGGAATGATTTTAAAACCAAGCGTCTCATTCAAAACGATGCCAATATTCAGACTTTACTCCGAATTTATGTGCATCATGCAGGTTCACAGATTCATAGTGAATATTCAGAATCAATTGCCCATATGTGTTTTGCCAACTCATTGAGTCCGCAGAGCTGGATGAATATTCATCCCAATATTGAAGAAAGAATTTATGAACTAAATCCTGCCTTACTACAAGACTTGCAGCTTGAAAACCTGAAAAAGCTGCGTAGCCAACCATTTTTTAGCCTGTTTCGTTCTCTAGAAGAAATTAATGGAGAAGTCTACAATCCTTGGACTTCTCCACAACCGCTACCTTTATTACGTTTGTCTCCTATCAGCTTTGCTATTAATGATGCAATCAAACCTCTCAAGCCTGAAATACGTCGTGGCATGAAGCGCCCCGAGCTGATCCAGCGTGCTATGTTGACTGCTACTGGGTCAAGAGAAGTTATGGTTGCGATCTTGATGATTCGTCAATATCGGGAATTTATTCCTAAAGAAGCTGAAGTTAGCCGTGCAATTGTGGATGCATTGCTGAATCTGGACGGTCGTGTACATATCCAGATTTTTTTAGAGGCCTGTAAAAATATTGGTCATATGCCCGCATCTATTGCCCGTCAATTTCTAACCCGACTGGCAAAAATTATTCAAGAAGATGGCGAAATTGGACTACTCGATGCTTTATTGCTCGAAAAAGTTAAATATGAGCTAAATCTGATGCCTTTGCACATGCCTGTATCTTTAGAAGACGCTAAACCGCAGATTGTACGGCTGGTCGACGCACTATTGCATGTACAGCAGATTAATAGTCCAAACCAGCTAGATGTGCGATATAGAATTTTACAGCAGGTTCTTACTCTGGATGAGCTGTCTTTATATGAAGAAATTTCTGATGAGCCGCTCGATTTGGCAGAGATTTTAAATGATATTGCGGGGCTATTACTGCGTGACCGGTTAAGTATGCTGGGAATTGCCGAGCTTTGCCTGTGGCATGACCGGATTATTACCCAAGATGAGCTCGATGTACTAGAGTTGCTCTACTGGCGATTGGGTTTTGAAACCAGAGAAATTATTGACCAGATGCAAAAGAAGAATAGTGTCATGATTATTTGAAACTGGTGACGATTTTATTAAATCAGAATATGCACCATGATGAATGAATAAAATATCTGAACCGGCCAGAAACTACAGCAAAGCATATAAAAGCCCGTTAGAATAGCTTTCAGGAAAATTAGGGTAGTAACATGATTGGGCATGAGCGGAAAATACTGGCAACTTTAGGAATTGATGTCTGGATTCCTCGAGGTACTGTATCAGCACGCCTTGGCAATACACCAATCTGGCGTGATCAGACAGCACGGGTTGAGCCGTTACATTTTCATGATCATGTAAAAGATGTTAAGCCTGATTCTGCTACAGAAAACCTGCAAAAAAAAATCACGGATATTGTTGAGCAGGTAGCTGTTGATAAACTACCACCCCAAGCTGAAAAAGAGCACCTGTCAGCAGCTTCCAAGGATGCAAATGCTGTAGAGGCTGTCAATCCTATAGTAGAAGTTGAAGCTTTTAGTGTGCAGGCTTATAGTTTGGCGCACTGTACAATTTTAATAAATGCTACCCGTCTAACTGAGCCGCAGCAACAGCTATGGTTAAATATTCAGCGTAGCTTGTCAGGACAGTATAGTTTGCTGGAATGGCCTTTCCCATTGCCCAATTTTCAGGATAATCGTGGTGTAGGTTGCTATGTACAAGGTTTTATTGATGCTATTGCCTATGAAAAATCAGTGTTAAGCCTAGGTGATATTCCATATCTGAATCATTCAAAAGTTATCCGTTTAGCCAGTTTGCAGGAAATGCTGGATAAACCGTTACTGAAGAAACGCCTGTGGCAATTTATGTATAAAAAGATGGAATAGCAGAGAAATAGGAATACAAAAATGGATAAAAAGCGCGTAGTCGTATTTAGCCAGATTGATCAGGCCATTCTTGAGCGTTTGCAACAGCAATATGAAGTTCAGGTATTAAATCCTAAATCAGGTGATATTAATGAGCAAATCCGTCAGGCAGTAACAAATGCTGATGGCATGATTGGTTCGGGACGAGTGCTGAATAAATCTAACCTGGCGAGTGCACAGCAGCTTAAGGTTATTTCAACTGTAAGTGTTGGTTATGATAATTATGATGTGGATTATCTAAACCAGAAAAAAATCTGGCTTTCAAATACTCCGCATGTCTTAACAGAGACTACTGCTGATTTGGCTTTTAGTTTATTGATGAGTGCAGCACGCAGAGTACCTTATCTGGACCAATGGACCAAGCAGGGTCAGTGGAAACGTACGGCGGGTACTGAGCAGTTTGGTCAAGATATTTTTGGCAAAACTTTAGGTATTATTGGTTTGGGGAATATTGGTGCGGCAGTCGCACGTCGTGGACATTATGGTTTTAATATGGATATTCTGTATCATAACCGCCGTGAGCAACCTGAACTTGCCCAGCCTCTTGCAGCAAAATATTGTTCAATGAGTGAACTGCTTCAGCACTCTGATTTTATAGTCATGGCAGTCGACTTAAATCATGAATCTAAAGCTCTCATCGGCCAGGCAGAATTTGATCAGATGCAATCCCATGCTGTATTCGTCAATATTGCACGTGGTTCAGTTATAGATGAAGCAGCACTGATCAATACTCTAAAACAGAACAAGATTTTTGCTGCCGGTCTGGATGTTTATAGCAAAGAACCTTTACAAGAATCTGAACTTTTTAACCTGTCGAATGTTGTTACTCTGCCTCATGTGGGTTCTGCAACTGGAGAAACCCGTAAAAAAATGGCCGAGCTGGCTTATCAGAACTTGGTACAGGCTCTAGAAGGCCAAATTCCACGGTATCTGGTTAACCCTGGCTTTAACTAAAGCTTCATAACACTTCACTGCATTTTTCTTCAATATTGAGTGTTATATTAGCTAAAGATGAATTCAGCTATGGAATCAAGATTGAAAAAGTTTTTGCTTGCAGCAGGACTGAGCAGTCTGACCACTTTCAGTCCAGCACTTACTTTTGACGCTCCTTCTTCATTTGGTCAGGTAGAAGTACCTGATATTGGTGGAGGAGTAGGGTTAATTGATCAGCAGCAAGAACGCTTCATTGGTGAAAAAGTTTATCGTGAAGTTCATAAACAAATGCCGGTCATGCAAAACCCCTGGCTTGAAGACCAGTTATATTCTATTTTCACCCGTATTTTAAGTCAGACTCAAGCAGGGCAGCCAATTGGACTAGTACTAATTAAAGATTCTCAAATTAATGCTTTCGCTGTGCCGGGCGGGCTGTTTGCAATTAATACGGGGATGGTAACTTCCGCCCGTAATATTGATGAGGTGGCAGGGGTGATGGCGCATGAGATTGCGCATGTTACCCAGCGCCATTACAGCCGTTCTAAAGAGGCATTTAAAGGCCAAGGGCTGCTTGCACTGGCTGGTGTTTTGGTGGGAGCAGCCATTGCTTCACAGGCTGATGGAGAAGCAGGCACAGCAGTTATGCTCGGTACTCAAGCTGCCTTAATGGATAAACAGCTAACCTACAGCCGCAACCAGGAACGTGAAGCAGACCGTATAGGCATGCAATATATGTACTCGGCTGGCTACAATCCACAAGGCATGGCAGATTTTTTTGAGCTGATGAACCGTTCTACTAGCCGTGTCAGTTTTATGCCAGACTTTTGGCTCACTCATCCCTTAACCTCACAGCGCATGAGCGAAGCAAGACTACGGGCTAACCAGTTGCCTAAAGTAAAAAGTAGTTTATCTGACCCTGATTTTGAAATTGTTAAGCTTTATACTGCGGTGGTCGCTCATCAGGCAACTGAAAATCAGCTGTCTATTTTGGCAAAACAGGGCAGCTTTGCAGGCCAGTTGGCGTTAGCTGCATTTTATGAACAGCAGGGCGATTATGGTCAGGCACAAACAGCATTAAATCAGGCAAAAATGGCAAACCGTCCACATCCGCTGATTTCTCTTATACAGATTGATATTTATCTTGGACAAAACAAGATAGATCTGGCTTTAAATACAATTAGCCCGTTACAGCGCATCATGCCAGAAAATCGGTCATTAGCTTATAAACTGGCTGAAGTACTAATCCGGCAACAGCAGCCAATACAAGTAATTAAACTGGTACAGCGCTTTACTAATAATAATCCAAGAGATGTATATGGATGGCATTTAATGCAACAGGCAGCTGCACTTGAGCCGGCTTCAGCCTTAAAAGCTGTGAATGTATTACGTTATCGTGCTGAGGTGGAATACTGGAGTGGAGAAGAAGAAGCGGCAATTAAGTCGATGTTGCATGCACAGCGACTGGCAAAAAATAATAATGCGATGTCTGCCAGAATTGATGCGCGATTAAATCAGATGCAACAGGAGCGCCAATTAAAAATCTAAATGATAGAGACCAGGACGTTAAGAAAGCTTGACCTTGATTTTACCTGAAACAGCAGAAGGGTCGGCACGTCCGGCTATGATCGGACGTAGAGAATTCATCACCTTACCCATATCTTTCATGCTAGTCGCTCCTTGAGCAGCAATTGTTTGCTCAATGAGAGAATCAAGTTCTTCCTCAGTCATAGCTGCTGGTAGAAATTGGGAAATAATCTCAATCTCGGCTTGTTCTTTACTAGCTAAATCTTCGCGGCCAGCGCCCTGATAGGCTTTTACTGACTCTTTACGTTGCTTGATCTGTTTCTCAATGACCGCAAGAACCTGAGAATCATCAAGCTCTTTGCGTTCATCAATTTCGATTTGCTTGATGGCTGCCTGCAGACCACGAAAAACAGTCACTGTTGCCATAGCTTTGGCACGCATTGCAGTTTTCAATGCATCAGTAATCTGTTCTTTTAAAGTAGTCATAATATTTTCCAGGCAGTAATCAGTCACAAATTAATTAGTAAAGGCGAGTAGTACGTACAGATTCACGAGCCAGTTTTTTCTGGTAACGCTTAACTGCAGCAGCTTTTTTACGCTTACGTTCTTGAGTTGGTTTTTCGTAGAATTCACGCTTACGAACGTCAGCAAGAACACCTGCTTTTTCGCATGAACGTTTGAAACGACGGATAGCTACGTCTACTGGTTCGCCTTCTTTCAACTTAACTTGTGGCATGAAGAATCCTCTAAGTTTATGGATAAGTACACAGGCAGGATTGCCCGCATACACAAGTGAAGGCCATTATTTTACTCATTTACTTCTCATACCACAAGTCTATAATAGTTTCTGCATTATTTTTTCGCATTGGATAAAGGCAGTTTAATGATTGTTTTAGGCTTGGAAACTTCTTGTGATGAAACCGGATTGGCTCTTTATGACAGCGAGCAGGGTTTGCGTGGGCAAGTACTTTATAGCCAGATCAAGCTGCATGCAGAGTATGGTGGAGTAGTGCCGGAGCTGGCTTCACGGGATCATGTACGCAAGCTGATTCCGCTTTTAGATGAGCTGCTGATACAAAGCGGTGTTAAAAAGACTGAAATTGATGCAGTTGCCTATACCCGTGGGCCAGGTTTAATGGGCGCGCTAATGACCGGAGCACTTTTCGGACGTACTCTGGCATTTGCCTTGAACAAACCGGCAATTGGGGTTCATCATATGGAAGGCCATATGCTGGCGCCTTTACTTTCAGATACTCCACCTGAATTCCCATTTGTCGCGCTTCTGGTTTCAGGTGGGCATTCCCAGTTAATGGCAGCTTATGGTATCGGACAATATAAATTGCTGGGTGAGTCTATTGATGATGCCGCCGGTGAGGCTTTTGATAAAGTCGCGAAAATGATGAATCTGCCGTATCCGGGAGGACCAAATATTGCCAGACTTGCCCAGCAGGGTAATCCGACTGCATTTGATTTTCCACGTCCGATGTTACACCAAGGTCTGACCTTTTCATTTAGTGGCTTAAAAACTGCTGTTTCGGTCCAGCTTAAAAAAGTTGAAGGCCAAAATCGTGAAGCCGATATTGCTGCCAGTTTTCAAGAAGCTATTGTCGATACTTTAGTAAAAAAATCAGTCAAGGCATTAAAACAGACCGGGTTAAACCGTTTGGTAATAGCAGGTGGTGTAAGTGCAAACCAGCGTTTACGTGAACAGCTGGAAAGCAGCTTAAACAGAATTAAAGCTTCAGTTTATTATGCTGAGCCTGCACTCTGTACAGATAACGGTGCCATGATTGCATTTGCTGGTTATCAGCGTCTGAAAGCAGGACAACAGGATGGCTTATCTGTAACCACTACACCGCGCTGGCCAATGACAGAGCTGACTCGTCCGACAGAAATATAATCTGGTTTAATTAAGGAAGAGGCTTTTGCCTCTTTTTTATTTTCTATTGATCTGGTGTTTAAAATGAATAAATATTTTACTTGCTATGTGGTTGCTTCTCTTTTTCTTTCTGGTTGTACGGTTCAGCATAATTTAATAAATGAAACCCAGAGTCAGATTGTTCAAGGACATAATCAGGTGATTCATCAATACTTTGATGAAAAAAACACCTCAGGTGTGCTGGTTATTCAAACAGATAAAAAAATTAATCTGTATGGTAATGCTCTAAGCCGTGCAAATACAGAATATGTGCCAGCCTCTACATTTAAAATGTTGAATGCCCTGATCGGATTGGAGAACCAGAAAACGGATATTAATGAAATATTTAAATGGAAGGGCGAGAAAAGGTCATTTATCGCTTGGGAAAAAGACATGACACTAGGAGAAGCCATGAAGCTTTCCGCAGTCCCAGTCTATCAAGAACTTGCAAGACGTATTGGTCTTGATCTCATGCAAAAAGAAGTAGAACGTATTGATTTCGGTAATACTGAAATTGGACAGCAGGTTGATAATTTCTGGTTGGTAGGGCCATTAAAGGTTACGCCTATTCAAGAGGTAGAGTTTGTTTCTCAATTGGCGCATACACAGCTTCCATTTAGTGAAAAAGTGCAGGCTAATGTAAAAAATATGCTTCTTTTAGAAGAGAGTAATGGCTACAAAATTTTTGGAAAGACTGGTTGGGCAATGGATATAAAACCACAAGTGGGCTGGTTGACCGGCTGGGTTGAGCAGCCAGATGGAAAAATTGTCGCTTTTGCATTAAATATGGAAATGCGGTCAGAAATGCCGGCATCTATACGTAATGAATTATTGATGAAATCATTAAAACAGCTGAATATTATTTAAGAGCTTGACAGAAACTCTAATTTTATAAAAAGCCCACTTGAGATAAATGGGCCTTTTATAATCTGTCTAAAAATGAAACCTGTTAATTTTTCTGGCTTAAGATTTTACAGTGCTTTTAGTTGTTGTGATCCAATCCAGTGTTTAGAGAACTGATAGGCGGCACGTCCTGACCGTTGACCACGTGCCTGACACCAGCGTAGGGCTTCAGCATGGGCTTCGTCATTCATTGGCATATCTGTTTTAGCAAGATAGTGTTCTACAATGGTTAAATACAGGTTTTGATCCATTGGATAGAATGAAAGCCACATTCCAAAACGATCCGAGAGTGAAATTTTTTCCTCAATGGCTTCTTGTGGATGCAACTCGGTATATTGCGGTACATCTACACGAGTCACTGGCGTGTTCTCATGCATAAATTCTGGTAACAGATGTCGACGGTTGCTGGTTGCATAAATAATAAAATTACTTGAACCTGACTGTAATGAGCCATCAAGTACACTTTTTAAGCTGCGATAGTTTTCATCTTCAGCATTAAAGGCCAGATCATCGCAGTAGACAATGAACTTTTCCGGACGCTTCTGGATGAGCTTCTGGATTTCAGGAAGATCGGACAGATCATCACGTTCAATTTCAATTAAACGTAATCCTTGATCTTTATACTCGGTTAAAAGGGCACGGACAATTGAAGATTTTCCTGTGCCGCGTGAACCAGTAAGGAGAACATCATTGGCTGGCAGATTCTGCAAAAATTGTCGTGTATTTTGAATAATTTTTTCTTTTTGTCTTTCGATTCCTTTCAGGTCATCTAAATAGATTTGTTTCGGTTCGAAAATGGGTTTAAGTTGTTTATCCTGCCATTTATAAGCCGGAGCAGAGAAGTCTGTCTGCTGTTTAAGCTCAGGTAAAAATTGCTGGACCTGCTGTAATACGGTAGAGAGAGTTTGAAGTATATTCTCTGGTAGAGTGAGGTTTGTCATAATTTTTCAGGTGTTATCGAAATAGCTAAATAGTAGCACTAGCAATACCGTAAATAGTACTACAATATCAAAAAGGCCAATGAATTATAGTTTTTTGCAATTGATTAGTGGCGAAAAAGATCAGATATTCTCAATAAAAACTTTGAGCACAAATATCAAAGGATAGGCACATAATGTTAAAAGAATTAACTCAAACTATTAATCCGCATCAGGCATATCGGGTTAAGAAATTAAAACATCAGCTGGAAGGGGCCGAATCCTATGAAGAGTGGAAATCTGTTGCATTAAAACTTGATGAAGAAACCGGTGCTCAAGAATGGAAACTCGACAATAGCTCTCCTTATTTTGATGCAGAGATTATTTCACATCGTTTGAACCTGCTTAAAAAATATCGCCTGCAGCAGCGTACTTTAGACCTAGTCGCTATTTTACGTGAAGGCTTAAGTTATGATATTGCGAACATTGGCCATCCAATGTTGTTTACCGCAACGTATATTGGTACTAAAAAAATAATTGAAGATTACATTGAGGAAATGAGCGCAAGCTTGGCTTATATTGCCTCTAATGAATGTCATAGCTTTAGCCTGAAAGAAAAAATAGACTTTTTTGAAAACTGCCAGATTGCTTATGGACAGCCCGTACTCATGTTTTCAGGCGGCGCTACTTTAGGGTTATTTCATACAGGGGTCTGTAAAACCCTGATTGAACAAGATTTGATGCCCAAAGTGCTGTCAGGTTCGAGTGCAGGCGCCATTATGACTGCCATGCTAGGGGTTTCTTCGCCTAATGAACTGGAAAGTATTATGAGTGGAGAGAGTTTTTTTACCGAAGCTTTCCATTTTCGTAAACTGACTGATGTACTCAAAGGTAATGGCGGTCTGGCCGATGTGCGCTATCTCAAGCAGTTTCTGATGGAAAATCTTGGAGACCTGACTTTTGCTGAAGCCTATGAAAAATCCGGACTACACATTAACGTTGCTGTGGCGCCATATGATGCAACACAAAATGCCCGGATTATGAATGCCTATACTGCACCTAATTTGCTGGTCTGGAGCGCTGTATTGGCTTCCTGTGCGGTTCCAGTTCTGTTCCCACCGGTACGCCTGACCAGCAAACGCTATGATGGTCAATATACCCAGTATATGGGCAATACTAAATGGGTAGATGGCAGTGTACGCAGTGATTTCCCACAAGAAAAAATGGCCCGCCTGTATAACCTGAATTATAGTATCGCCAGTCAGGTGAATCCGCATGTTGTGCCATTTATGCAAAGTGATGAAAACCGCTATCGTAAAGATGTTCTGAGCTGGCCCGAACGGATTGTACGGCGTCAAGGTAAAGTGATCGCTATGGGAATGATGGATTTTACTCGTGAACGCTTAGGTGCAATCCAGCCTGTACGCCGTTTGCTTGATCACGGCTATGGCATTATTGGACAACGTTATTATGGCGATGTAAATATTATCGCCAAATATAATTTACGTCATTATAGCTATATGCTGAAGAATCCGCGACCACATCTGTTTAAGCTATTACAGCGTGAAGGAGAGCAGGCAACCTGGCCTAAAATCTCCATGATTGAAATTCATGCCCGTATCGGAAAAACAATTCAGCATTGTCTGGAGCTTCTACATTATCAAGAAACTCAGCAAGAGAAAAGTCAAGATCATGCAGATGCCTGATCTTGAGAATTCATTTGAAAACCTGATTCTGCGAAATAGCCTGTCAAGCCAGAGGTTTGGCCGCCGTCTGTATCATTTGAGCCAAAATGGAACACCCTATTGGCTTAAGTTTCAACTGCCCAAAGTGCAGCTCGAATATGAAAAAGGATTTTTACATGAATTGCAAATTTATCGAAGGCTGGGAAAATTAGAGCCAAGTATTCTTCTGCCTGCACGTATCATTGAGTTAAATCAGATAGCGGAATTTAGCCACTTAAAAGGGGAGGGATTAATTCTGCCTCACGGTGATTACTGGTTGGGTCAGCCTGCACAGCAACTATCTTTTGAACAAGTACAGCAGAAAATTTTTGCAATGATAGGCTGTTTGCAAATTTTACATCAAACTGGCTGGGTTCATGGTGACTTAAAGCCACAGCATTTTTTATATTGCCATAATCAGCTCACTTTAATTGATTTTGAGCAGAGTCAGTCGGTTACACAAGTTCATAAGGTCACCGCATTGAATGCTACACCACGCTATATGGCGCCAGAGCTGTTTCATGGAGAAATAAAAACGGTTAGAACTGATTTATATGCACTTGGAGTTATTTTATATGAGTGGTTAACTGGCCAACGTCTAAGTGCCAGAAATTATCAGGATTGGGCAGTGCTACACTGTCAGACGTTAAAAATAAGATTACCAGACGCATTTATGCCATTTTTTCCGCTATTAAATGGCTTGCTAAGCAAATATAAAGATCAGCGTTTTCAACAGGTAAATGAAGCGCTCTATCATTTGAAATATTAGAAATGTTTCAAAAATAAACATAAGTTTTTGATTTGTTTTTTATTTAAGCAAACGCTAGGTTTTTTCATAAAAAAGGCTTGTCATGATTCTGTCTTCTCTATAATATACACAGCCATCGGGGGCGTGGCGAAATTGGTAGACGCACTGGATTTAGGTTCCAGCGCCGCGAGGTGTAAGAGTTCGAGTCTCTTCGCCCCCACCATTTTAAAGAGAATTATTTTCTTTAAAATTTATTTAGGTGAAAATCCTGAATACGCTTCAAATAGAGGATTGGTGTAATGGTAGCATGACGGTCTCCAAAACCGTTCGTCAAGGTTCGAATCCTTGATCCTCTGCCAATTATCTTTTGAGATAATTTTATATCATCGGGGGCGTGGCGAAATTGGTAGACGCACTGGATTTAGGTTCCAGCGCCGCGAGGTGTAAGAGTTCGAGTCTCTTCGCCCCCACCAATGATGATAGATAACGGGGATGTGGCGAAATTGGTAGACGCACTAGCTTCAGGTGCTAGCGCCGCGAGGTGTAGGAGTTCGAGTCTCCTCATCCCCACCAGATTCAAAAAGACCAGTATATTTAATACTGGTCTTTTTCTTATGGGAGAAATTATTGAAAACTTGAAAAAGTACCAGCTATTTAAAATTATATAAGCTGGCCTTTTAAATATTAATGCAAAAAATATAAATAAAATGATTCACTTAAGCTTTTAGATGATCTTCGAATTCTTCCCCAAGTTGCACAGCCAGAGAATTACCTGAAAGTTCACAAGTGACTAAGCCATATTGTTTTTTAAAACTGAATGTAAACCCACGGCCATCGGCCAGACTTTTAACTGAGTATCCCAATTTTTCTAACCAAATTTTGAAAGCTATTAAATTTTTTGCTTTGACAACTCTTTTCATCAGAGATCTCCTGCTTGACATATAAGTAAATTAATAAGGCTATTTCTTTATAATTTAAAGGGCAGATATATATCTTTTGGTGAGATAATATTATTTTAATTAATATAGAGTTAAAAAAATAATTAAATTTCACAGAAAATATTTTATTTAACTTATTGAATAGATTAATTTTAAATTAAATAGGCCTGTAGAAAAAGCTTTAATCAGGTAATTGTAAAAAATAATGTCTAATTTAAGAAAAATTAATTATCTAGCCTATTAAAAGCTATGTATAAATCAACCTCAAGACAGCTTGATGAAAGGCTTATCCTTAGCAAGGATAAACCCAGTTCAAAATTATGAACCACTTAGAAATTATCTTTTAGTATGCGAATACGCGAAAACTCTTCTTCGCTCTCCGCCCTTAAAAAAGGATTGGTTTCAAGTTCCAGTGCAATCGTAGTTGGAAGCGTGCACTGATGGGAGTCACGCATTTTTCTCACCTGCTCCACACGGCTATGTAGTGCCAGATTATCTGGTTCAACTGTCAGCGCAAATTCAGCATTGGAGAGTGTATATTCATGGGTACAATATACTTGTGTCCTTGGAGGTAAAGCGGCTAACCGGTTAAGTGAGTGATACATCTGTGCATATGTCCCTTCAAATACTCGCCCACACCCCATGGCAAATAAAGTATCACCACAAAATAAAATGTCTAGCTCATCAATAAAATAAACAATATGGCCCAAGGTGTGTCCCGGTACAGCTAAAATATCTACTTTTAAATGGTTAAATTTAAAGTGATTCTCATGCTGTAAGGGATGAGAAATAAAGGGAATATGGCTAAGTTCTTCTCGTGGCCCATAGACTGGAATATTCCGCTCAGTAATCAGTTCAGGCACACCACCAATGTGATCCTTGTGCCAATGAGTGAGCCAAATCTGTGATAATATGAGGTTATGGGTTTGACAGAAGTCTTGTACGAGTTGAGCCTCAGTAGGATCAATTACAACTGCTTCCTTAGTTGAACTATCTTCAAGTATCCAGATATAATTCTGAAGCTGGTTTTTAACATCAATGCAATGCACTTTATATGTCATGTTTTTCCTAAACACTCAGATCTTTTTATTAGTATAACCAATCTCCAGAAAGAATTATGTGCTTATATTTTTCGACCAGAAAGAAAAAAGCCCGCCATTAGCGAGCTTAATTTATTGATAAAAAATTAGCTCTGTTCGCGTGCAATTGCACGATACCCAATATCTTTACGGTATTGAACGCCATCAAACGTTACTTTTTCACAAAACTCTAATGCTTTCGCTTGCGCTTCACCAATAGTATTGCCAAGGGCAGTCACACAGAGTACACGACCACCCGCCGTCACAATCTCGCCATTTTCATTGGCTTTGGTTCCTGCATGGAATACTTTGGCATCCGTCATTTCAGTGTTTAGACCAGAAATCACATCACCACTGCTTGAGGTCTCTGGGTAGCCTTTAGACGCTAAAACGATACCAACCGTTTTACGCTCATCCCATTCAGCTTCTGAAGGCAAATTACCTTCAATACCTGCTTGAACTAAATCTACCAAAGATGATTTTAAACGCATCATAATTGGTTGCGTTTCAGGGTCGCCAAAACGACAGTTAAACTCGATTACTTTCGGTTGACCTTGTTCATCAATCATTAAGCCTGCATATAAGAAACCTGTATAAACATGACCGTCTTTTTTCATACCTTCAACGGTAGGACGCATCACTTCATTCATAGTTTTTTCAAATACGTCAGCAGTCACCACAGGCGCAGGAGAGTAAGCACCCATACCACCAGTGTTAGGACCTTGGTCTCCTTCAAAAATGCGTTTGTGATCCTGTGAAGTGGCCATTGGCAAGATGTTGTCACCATCGATCATACAAATGAAAGATGCTTCTTCACCCGAAAGGAATTCTTCGATCACAACACGAGAACCCGCATCACCAAATTTGTTACCAGCAAGCATGTCGTCAATCGCAGCAAATGCTTCTTCATTGGTCATCGCAACGATTACGCCTTTACCTGCAGCAAGGCCGTCAGCCTTGATCACAATTGGCGCGCCATTTTTCTCAACAAATGCTTTGGCAGCATCTACTTCAGTGAACACGTCATAGAAAGCAGTAGGGATGTTGTGGCGTTTAAGGAAGTGTTTTGCGAATGCTTTAGAGCCTTCTAGTTGTGCTGCAAATTTCGTTGGACCCCAAATTTTGATACCTGCAGCGCGGCAAGCATCGACTACGCCGTTTACAAGTGGTGCTTCAGGACCGACAACAATCAATTCAACCGCATTGTTTTTGGCAAAATCAATAATGGTAGGGTTGTCGAGAATGTCTAAAGCGACATTTTCACATTTATTTTCAGTTGCAGTACCTGCATTACCTGGCGCTACAAAAACTTTTGCAACTTGATCATCTTGTGCGATTTTCCACGCCAATGCATGTTCACGGCCGCCACTACCCAAAACTAAAATGTTCATCTTTAGAAAATTCCCTCGAAAATGAAATTCCACAAACCCAATGAGGTTCAAAATTATTTAATATCTTATAGCAAGATATTAAATAATCTACTGATGTAGCAAACCCTCCTTGTGAAAAGAAGGGTCTGGAATTTATACTTAAAAATTAGTGGCGGAAATGACGCATGCCAGTAAAGACCATGGCAATTCCATGTTCATCCGCAGCAGCAATCGTTTCTTCATCACGCATTGAACCGCCTGGCTGAATAATGCATTTGATACCTGCTTTGGCAGCATTGTCGATACCATCGCGGAACGGGAAAAATGCATCTGATGCCATGACTGCACCTTCAACTATAAGTCCTGCATGTTCCGCTTTGATTGCAGCAATACGAGCTGAGTTAACACGGCTCATTTGACCTGCGCCCACACCAATCGTTTGGCGGTTTTTAGCATACACAATCGCGTTAGATTTTACGTATTTCGCCACTTTCCAGGCAAAAATCAGATCATCGATTTCCTGTTCAGTTGGTGCACGTTTCGTCACAACTTTAAGATCATCTTTAGTGATCATGCCCAAGTCTTGATCTTGAACCAGCAAACCGCCATTTACACGTTTATAGTCAAGCTGTGGAGCACGTTCATCAATCGCAGGAAGCTCGCCACAAACCAGTACACGTACATTTTTCTTCGCACCAGTGACTTCAAGCACGCCTTCAGCAATACTTGGTGCAATGATCACTTCAACGAATTGACGGTCAACAATCGCCTGTGCAGTTTCGACGTCTAATTGACGGTTGAATGCAATGATGCCACCGAATGCAGATTCTGGATCCGTTGCGTATGCAAGGTCATACGCTGCTTTGATACCGTCTAGAGAAACTGCAACGCCACATGGATTCGCGTGTTTTACAATCACGCAAGCAGGTTTGGCAAATGATTTCACACATTCAAGTGCTGCATCAGTATCAGCAATATTATTATAAGATAATTCTTTACCTTGTAATTGTTTTGCAGTGGCAACAGAAGCTTCGGTTGCTGCTGGATCTATATAGAATGCAGCAGATTGATGCGGGTTTTCACCGTAACGTAAATCTTGAGCTTTATTTAACTGAGTATTGAACGTACGTGGGAATTTATCTGCTTGGCCTTCTTCTTTACCGACACGAGCGCCTAAGTAAGATGCAATCATACCGTCGTATTGTGCAGTATGTTCAAATGCTTTCACTGCCAGGTCAAAACGGGTTGCATAAGATAGGGACCCTTCAGCTTTAAGCTCAGCAATCACAGTTGCATAATCAGAAGCATTTACTACAATACCTACAGAGGCATGATTTTTTGCCGCAGCACGAACCATGGTAGGGCCACCGATGTCGATGTTCTCAATTGCATCTGCCAGTGAACAGTCAGGTTTTGCAACAGTAGCAGCAAATGGGTACAGGTTAACAACGACCAGATCAATCGGAGCAATATTGTGTTCTTGCATAACAGCTTCGTCTAGACCACGACGTGCAAGAATACCCCCATGAATTTTTGGATGCAGGGTTTTAACACGGCCATCCATCATTTCTGGAAAACCGGTATGCTCTGATACTTCAACCACAGCAATATTATTGTCTTTAAGTAGTTTGTAAGTACCACCAGTTGAAAGGATCTCCACTCCTAATGCAACAAGGTTTTGAGCAAAATCTACGATGCCCGTCTTATCAGAAACAGAGATTAAAGCGCGTTTAATAGTCATGATTTTTAAGTCTACAGATTAAAACAAATAGGCATAAAAAATGCCCACGAAGCGTGAGCATTTTATCATTTATTCACTCATCAAACCGTGAGCTTTCAACTTTTTACGTAAAGTACCACGGTTCAGTCCAAGAATCTCGGCGGCCCGTGTCTGGTTACCGCGAGTATATTCTAGAACTACAGATAAAAGAGGTTTCTCCATTTCTGCCAGCACCATGTCATATACCTGAGATGGTTGCTCACCTTGCAAAGACGCAAAGTAATGGCGAACCGCGCGATCTACATGGATGCGAAGTGCAACATCAGATTGTGCAGTAAAAATAGGAGATTTGCTATTCATGCGAGTTAATCCGAAAATCAAATATCACTTGGGTAAAGCGATAAATATGGTCTAGAAAAATGAAGCTCCGTCTTAGATCCTAAAAACGGAGCTCTAAAACTGGAAACAACTAGCTTGCCACAACTTCTCAAAATTGAGCAAAAAATAAGCGTAACAATAGTTGAAGTTTTGTTACAGTTACTTTTCAAAACAAAAAATCGGCTCCATGCGCTAAATTTATATAAAGCACATATTGCTTAACTGTATTTGTTGTGGATAAAAGCGAGAAGTATGTAAGGCTAAGCTTTCGTGGCGCGTATGATAACATTGTCTAAGAAAAAGTGAGCAAATTAACTGCAATTTTTTTTAATTTTTTTACAATTATGGACGGATTATTTCTAAATGGTAGTCATCAAAGTCTTTGCAGTCCACTGGAACCGTAAATTTGAACTTAAATGGACTATGCGTTGGTATACGGCGAACTTTATATAAATCATTCGTGAGATACTGTTCAGGGAGTATTACTGTATTAAGAATCTCTGCATTATGCTTATTAAGGCTAAGCTTGATACTTGGTATTTGAAGACTATTTTCATATTCATTCACTATTACACCAGAAAAAACTGTTTGTCCTTTACCGGCACGATTAACTTTAACTTTATCAATTTTAACCTGAGAATAATAATCTTCCAGTTTTTCACAAGTCAGTACGGTACACACCTGTTTAAATAACAGGTTAAAGAAGGGACTATCATTGATTATTTTAGGGTTAAACCAGAGTACCTGTAATATAAGCACCATAGCCAACAATACATTGATACTACCCCAGAGCAGATAATAAAATCTTGTACTTCTAGGGTGGGGAGCTTCTTTAAGTGCATTGCCCCCTGAAAGATGCAGGGCTGGAAGTGATAACGTGCTTTCATTATGAAAATAATTCAGATTGTTCAGATAAGTCAGCAGGTCAATATTTGAGTTCTCAATCTTGCGTTCAAAAATATCAAGAATATTTGCACTGGGCTCTGAACCAATTTTTTTACGTTCTCCAATATGGGTAGGTAAAGTACTTTTCTTTATTGCAGAGCCCCGTGTTTCAGAGGAAACAGCAGGCTGAACCAGATGAGTTAGCGCATTAAAATTGATAGAACATTTAGGACAACAGACCATACCCTGAGCAATTGTAAGCTGGGTTAATGTTACCTTATAGATAGTAGTACACTTGGGGCAGCGGGTCTGTTTGTCACTCATCATTAAGTGCTCTCTATTATTAGTACTGCTGACGTTTTCCTGAAATACGGCACCAGTTTTCTTCACGTTTCTCTACGTCCAGAATATCGAAGTATTCTGAATAAACGCCAGATACATCATTTACCTGTTCTTCAATCACGCCTGCCAGTGCAAACTCACCTTCGGACTTGATCAATGTTGAGAACTCAGAAGCTAATGCCATAAGAGGACCGGCAAGAATGTTTGCAACAAGTACATCGGCTTGCTGACCTTTAAAAACAGTATTAAATTCCTCGGGTAATCCCACATATAATCGTTCTAGTACGCCATTTAGCTCGGCATTCTGCTGGGTAGCCAGTACAGCTTGTGGATCAATATCAGTAGCGTAAACCTGTTTCGCCCCTAACAGTAAGGCAGCGACACCTAAAATTCCGGAGCCACAGCCATAGTCGATCACAACTTTATCTTTAAGATCTGTCTTACCGAGCCATTGCAGACACAAGAAAGTACTTGCATGATTCCCTGTACCAAAAGCCAAGCCTGGATCAAGCTTAATATTGACTGCACCGGTTTCTGGCGGCTCTAACCATTCAGGCACGATCCAGAATTTTTCACCAATCTGAATGGGCTCATAATAATCCATCCATGAGCGTTCCCAGACTTGGTCTTCAAGCTCTTCACTGCAAATAGATGCTTCAGGTAACTGGGCATGAATAAAGGCTTCAAGCTTTTCTGTATCAATCGGATCATTTTCATCATCCTGATAGATACCTGTGACAATAACTTTATTCCATAGCGGGGTTTCGCCTGGAAGCGGCTCAAGCAGGTCTTGGTTTTCTGCATCATCTAAGGTCACGCTGACTGCCCCTAATGACATCAGCAATGTTTCAGTCAAATCAACCTGGTCTTGATTAACAGTAATATGAATTTGTAACCACTTCACAAGAAATAACCCAATCTATGTTTATTAAAAGACTATTGTAGCCGATTCATGACTAAAGCCTAGTTAAACTCTGGTAAAAGTTAAAAAAGCTGAGCTGCGTCTGGGATGTATAGTGCCCTGATCAGGCTAACTCCTCTTGTAATTGAGGTTGAGGTGAATAACGATTAAGTAAGGTGCCAAAGATCGCAGCAAAAATATACATAATTAGTGAATAAACAACTGCTGGCATGGCAATGGTTGTACTTGACATAATCGTTAAGGCAATGGTCATAGCAAGCGTGCTGTTATGAATGCCAATTTCAAAAGCACAGGCTCGAGCTTGCGCACTGTTAATCCCAAAGAGGCGCGGTATAAAATAACCAATTAACAGACTTGCAAAACAGAACAGGGCAGTTGCTGCACCAATTTGCATGAGATAGTCAAGAATGTTATTACGCTCTTTAAACACCGCCACAATAATAATCAGAACAAGAAATATAACTGCAAATATACGTACTGGACGATTAAGTTTCTCGGCAATGCGAGGAGAAAAATGTCTCAATAACATGCCTAAACAGACCGGAACAATAATAATTAAAAAAACTTGAGCCACTTTGGAAAACTGTAAACCCACCTGTTGGCCATCAGTCATAAAATGCTGAATAGCCAGATTTACAATAAAGGGTAAGCTAAACGCTGCAACGACTGAGTTAATCGCAGTCAAGGTAATATTTAGGGCAATATCTCCCTTATAAAGGTAGCTGAACAAGTTTGCTGTTGGCCCGCCAGGGGAAGCCGCAAGTAACATCAAGCCTACCGCTAATGCAGGCGATAATGCCAATATTTTGCAAATAAAAAATGCAATACCTACTAGAATAAAAAGTTGACAGAATAATGCTAAAACTACAGCTTTTGGGTGTTTTTTAATACGGGTAAAATCTTTAGGGGTGAGTTCGAGACCAAGCCCGGCCATGATAATTGCCAGAGCAATAGGCAAAAATATGGTAATCAATCCTGAATCCATTGTTATTCCTTTTTTATTGTTAATGTTATAAATCTAATTTTTATTCAGTTTAGCGAAGTTTACGAGAAATACAAATGAAAAACGGTCAATGAGCAAAAGCTTTTGACCGTTTAACTAGAAACAGCCTTTACATTTAATATGCTAAAGGCTGAATTTATAGACCAAATTAACGTGGGTGTGGCGGAGTAAAGCCTAAAGCACATTTACCACTCATTTGTTTACCATTAATTGTTGCTGTAGCTGTACCACTTGCAGTTGTACAAGCATTATAAAGTTCTGGTTCGTCACCTATGAGGGAACTAGGATTGCCTGTAGGGAAGAACCGTGGTTCACAAGTACCATTCCAGATAATGCCACGATAAGCAAAACTTACCCAAGTGCCTTGGCTTTTGCCCTTACAGACTTGCTGATATTTTTGAGGATTATAGACTCGGTCAACTTTATCATTTGCGTTTGCAAAAGAGCTGACACATAAACCGCACAGGATACTAGATAACAATATTTTGGTTTTCATGGCATGTTTCCTTCTTAGTATAATCAAACTTAAGGATAAAAAATAATCAGAATAAAACAATTTTGATCTGGTAAGTTTTCATAAATTCTTGTGTACTTTTGAGGTAAATATGCAAATCTTAATTACATTTTTTAAAAATAAGCGAGGTAGAATGAAAATAGAGGAACTAAGGAAAAATCTTCTACTCACTACGTCAAAATAAAATTTCTGCTATAATATTCTGTCCCCTTTTTTAGACTTATATTTACCACTATGCATTATCCTAAAGTATACGATGTCATTGTTATCGGTGGCGGTCACGCGGGTACGGAAGCGGCGCTCGCTGCTGCACGTATGGGTCGACAGACCTTGCTCTTGACTCATAACATTGAGACTTTGGGGCAAATGAGCTGTAATCCGGCTATTGGTGGTATTGGTAAGTCACATCTGGTGCGTGAAATTGATGCCTTGGGCGGTGCAATGGCACTGGCAGCAGATAAAGGTGGTATACAGTTCCGTATTCTGAATTCGCGTAAAGGTGCTGCAGTACGAGCAACCCGTGCACAGGCAGACCGGATTCTTTATAAAGCAGCTATCCGTAATGTTCTGGAGAATCAGGCAAATCTGGATATCTTCCAACAGGCTGCTGAGGACCTGATTGTAGAAGGCGATACTGTTAAAGGTGTCGTAACGCAAATGGGTATCCGCTTTGATACCAAGACAGTCGTGTTAACAACAGGTACTTTTTTGGGTGGTGTCATTCATGTTGGTCTGGAAAAATCAAGTGGTGGTCGGGCAGGTGATCCACCGTCAATTTCTCTAGCACATCGTTTACGTGAATTAAAATTGCCAGTAGGTCGTCTGAAAACAGGTACACCGCCACGTATTGATGCGCGTTCGGTTGATTTTTCTGTCATGACACCACAGCCGGGTGATTTTCCTTCTCCAACCATGTCTTTCATGGGTGATGCATCCATGCATCCTGAACAGGTAAACTGTTATATTACCCATACTAACGAGAAGACTCATGAGATCATTCGTGGCGGACTTGACCGTTCACCAATGTATACTGGTGTGATTGAAGGGGTAGGACCGCGTTATTGTCCGTCTATTGAAGACAAGATACACCGTTTTGCCGATAAAGATTCGCATCAGGTGTTTCTGGAGCCAGAGGGCTTGGATACTCATGAGCTGTATCCTAATGGAATTTCAACCTCTTTACCATTTGATGTGCAATTTGAGCTGGTCCGTTCAATTCGCGGTATGGAAAATGCCCACATTCTGCGTCCGGGCTACGCCATTGAATATGATTATTTTAATCCGCAAGCCTTAAAATTTACTTTAGAAACCAAAGCTATTAGTAACCTGTATTTTGCCGGACAGATTAATGGTACGACTGGCTATGAAGAAGCAGGTGCACAAGGTTTGCTTGCAGGTCTGAATGCTGCACGTCGTGCCTGGGAGCAGGAAGAGTGGACGCCTAAACGTGATCAGGCGTATATGGGAGTCTTGGTGGATGATCTCATTACTTTAGGAACTAAAGAGCCATACCGTATGTTTACCTCACGGGCGGAATATCGTCTGATGTTGCGTGAAGATAATGCTGACCAGCGTCTGACCCCAGTAGGTCGTGAAATGGGTCTCGTCGATGACGTGCGTTGGGCGGCATACTGTGAAAAAATGGAAGCTGTTGAGCGTGAAACGTCCCGTTTGCAGCACTTGTGGGCGGCGCCTAATAATCCGATGGGTAAAAAATTCGTTGAGATGACAGGGCAGGATTTAAGTAAGGAATCTAGTGCAATTGACCTGTTAAAACGTCCGAATGTAACTTTTGAGCAAATTGCTGAACTTACAGACTCTGAGGTTACTCAGCAGGTGGGTGATCAGATTGAGATTGCTGTAAAATACGCGGGCTATATCAATCGCCAGCATGAAGATGTTGCACAGATGAAACGTCTGGAAGAAACCCGGATTCCGGCTGATTTTAATTATGATGTAGTGTCTGGTCTTTCGCGTGAAATTACCCAGAAATTAAAAACTGTATTGCCTGAAACCTTGGCACAAGCCAGCCGTATTCCTGGTGTAACACCGGCAGCAGTACAACTGATTATGATTACGATCCGTAAAAATGCCCAGATAAAAAAGACAGCTTAACTGAAAAAAAGCCTGCTTAATGCAGGCTTCTTTATATATGTATTTCCGTAAATATTTTCAAAATAAATATTAAGATAAAAATTTAGAAAACTTAGCTAATCTATTTATTTCACAGTTCCTATATTGAATTGTTAAAGTACTCTTACACCCAAATAGAGGAGAGTTATTTTATGACAATACGCCGTATACGCTTTAATACTGACATGCTGGCTTGCCGATGTTAATAGCTGATTTAGATAGTATAAAAAACGGGTTTTCAAGTTTATATGGCTATAGCGTATGTAAAACTGGCCTTAATCTGGTTTAAAAGAATAATATTTTTTCTGTTATTTAAAATGATAATAAAAAGTCTCAGAGAGCTACAAATAGCTCTCTTTTTTTATTCTTCGGTTTCATACACCGCAGCAGCGACCTGTGCAGGTTCTATACGTAATAGCTTTTTACCAAAACTTCTTAACCACCAAACCAATTGTGATGTAAAGGGCACATGAGCACTAATTTCAACCACATGCTCCTCAAGTATACTAATGGTCTGATCTTTACTGAGCTGACTTTCGTAAAAACTTTGAGCGGTACTTTCTGACATTACCAGTTTCAGCTCAACTGTTTCAGTGGGCTTGTTATAATCTACACGAAAGCCTAAAGCGCCTGACTCGATATAGACATCAATATCAAAATCTACGGGATGTAATGATCTTGAGTTGAGTACTATGGCAGATTTAAAACGATGAAGAGCAAAGGTCTGTACTTCATTTTTATCATGACGGGTACAGATCAGATAAATGATGGCACCTTTTTGTACCAGCCCTAATGGATTTAAAATATAGGTTTTTTCTTCCGAATGATGCCCACGTGCTCGATAAACACATTCTATCTGTTTATCTTGCAATAACCCTTCATAAATTGCCTGTTGTGCCTGCCGGTCTACTACAGGTGGAATAAGCGGCTGGGTCGCAGGAACAATCCGGACCCGGTTAATCCATTGCCGCACATTGTTTTGGGTAGAAAGGCTGCGCCGGGCCAGATCAAACCATGGGTTCATTTCTTCAATTAAACTGGGTGGCAACAGATGTTTAAGGTGTTCTTCTACCATCATAAAAGTTACAGCCTGAGAGCTGGTCATATGCGGCAAGCTCTGAATAGGCGCATCTGAGCGCCAACGCCAGCCCTGAGGCACGGTTTTATTACTTTCAATCGGGAAGCGTTGCGAAATCTGGTTCAAGTCCCGCTGGATCGTTCTCAAGCTGATATCAATACCTTCACGCTCAAGAATCTCTTGAAGTTCTCGCGTGCCCATCCATTTGCCCGTAGACAGGCGGGAAAGGATTTGCCACTGACGATACAGACTATTAGAGGTTTCTTTTTCTTGTGAGGTCATAATCACTATAAAGCTGGAAAAGTTGAATGAGTTAAAAGAATTAAAGAATACTTGGCAATATCACAATAAAAAAAGTTGCAAGTATTAGCAATAGCTTAACAGAAAAAATACGTACACATATCTCGAAACAAGTTGCTGCATTAATATCATTGAGAAATAACAAGGTTTCAGCAATAAATAAGCTCCAAGATGACAAAAACTGGCATCCAATTTGCTAAAAGTAAAAGATATAACTTAAAGGGATCATCCAATGTTAAAAGATGAATGTGAAACGAGTTTAATGATCGAAAGTTATAACGACACATGTATCGAACATTTTAATAAAAATAAAAAGATTGTAGTAGCTAATAGCGAAGACAAATTCAAACAACAATGTAGTCATAACATGCCTCCAACAGCTTATTTATTTGACCAGCTCAAATCAAAATTTTTTAATGAAATGCTGGATGACCAAAATATTAGCGGTGAAGCATCTAAAAAAATTGAAGAATGGTTATGCATGCGCAGTCTGCCTGAACTTCTAAGTCTACAACAACAGGCAAAAGAATATTTTCTCTACGAGGGAATTACCTTTACCGTTTATGGAGATGCAGAAGGGACAGAACGGACAATTCCTTTTGATTTGATTCCTCGTGTTATTGCCAGACAGCAATGGGATAAGATTGCTCAAGGCTGTGTACAGCGTGCAAAGGCTCTTAATTTATTCTTAGATGATATTTACCATCATCAGCATATTTTAAAAGAGGGTTTGATACCTGCAGAGCAGATCTTGCAGCATGAAGCTTTCTTACCACAGATGATGAACTGCTCCTTAAAAGGCCAAGTCTATTCGCAGGTCAGCGGTATTGATATCGTACGTGATAGCAGTGGAAGCTTTTTTGTGCTTGAAGATAATCTGCGTACACCTTCGGGCGTATCCTATATGCTGGAAAGCCGAAAAATCAGTAAAAAACTGATGCCTGATCTATGTCGCAGTAAACAGCTTTATGAGATCAGTCACTATCCACTTTTACTTAAAAGCATTTTAGAAGAAAGCGCTGATGTAGATAATCCGCAAATTGTGATTATGACACCTGGCCGTTTCAATAGCGCCTACTATGAACATGCATTTCTGGCGCGAGAGATGGGTGTACCGCTGGTTACAAACAGGGATCTATATGTTGAAAATAATAAAGTCTATATGAAAACTATTCGGGGTCGTAAGAGAATTGATGTGATCTACCGGCGGCTTGATGATGCCTTTCTGGATCCGACGACGTTCCGTCCTGACAGCGCTTTGGGGGTGCCGGGCCTGATGTCTGCATATTTAAGCCAAAACGTTGTACTGGCTAATGCTCCAGGTACAGGAGTAGCAGATGATAAATCTGTCTACCCATACGTTACTCAAATGATTGAATACTATTTGGGTGAAAAAGCTATATTAAATAATGTGCCTACCTATCAGTGCCGTTATTTACAGGATTTTGAATATGTCATGGATAATATGTCAAAACTGGTTATTAAGGAAGCTCAAGGTTCAGGCGGGTATGGAATGCTGATAGGTCCCCAAGCTTCAGCCAAGGAACTTAGGGAGTTTCGAGAGAAAGTCCGTATACAGCCTCATTTATATATTGCCCAGCCTACTTTAGATCTTTCTGTTTCACCAACCTTGGTGGAAGAAGGGCTTGCGGAACGTCATATTGATCTTCGGCCATTTATTCTTAGTTCACCGCAACGTACTGAAATTGTACCGGGTGGGCTAACTCGAGTAGCAATGCAAAAAGGGTCTTTAGTAGTAAATTCCTCACAGGGTGGAGGTATTAAAGATACTTGGGTGGTAGACACATTGCACTCCTGAACAATCGAATCGATAGAGGAAAAGTTAAATGATACTGTTAAGTTCGAATGCTTATAATATTTACTGGTTAGGTCGCTATCTGGCACGAACTCAATATCTATGTGGTCGTGTACCATTTAAAAATGATCAAGAAGCCGTTGAGTTTGCTCATGCTTTTTGTTTACCTGCCTATGATGCTTGTTCACTTAATGAATTGGTTTTTGACCCTGAACAACCCTATTCATTTAGCCAGCAATTTAAAACTGCTAAAGATAATATTCAGGAATTAAGAGGCTTGTTGAGTGCCAAGGCATATGCTGAATTAAATCAGCTGATTCGTCAGGCAAGTTCAAATGCCAGTTATTTATGTGATGTTGTGACAGACTGTACCGAAATTTTTGAATCTGAAGAACAGGATGTATTCCTATTCTTTATGTTAGGACAAAAAATTGAAATCCTTGATACACAACTGCGTTTCAAGCAGAGTATTCAAGGTACTCTTAATGATCTTGATACCATCGTAATGATGCTACATAGTTTGGGCTGGGAAGCGGTAGAGCTGGCTTGGCAAGAATTAAAAGAACATCCGACACTGATTGCTTTTTATGCATTCAATGACCAATTGCAATATATGTTTGAATTGAGTTAATAAATTAAAGAGGTCAATTAATTAGTCTGAGAAAATCTATCTGAAAAAAATAAGAATGTCCGATTTGGTTACTTTATTTAATGTATTGAATGTTTCACTATACAATTCAAATAGAGAGCTATACATGACAATAGGTTTTTTTAATCAATAAATGCTATCGTTTTGGAAGAAGCTTTTATACAGTAAAGGTGTCGTGTATTAAATGATACAGGCAAAAATATATCAGCTTAACTGTAATGGATAACGATCAAATCATTGTTTTCATAATCAGCTATTTCATGTTGAAAGCAGAAAGGATTTTTTGAAATGACCTATTGTTGTGGACTTCGATTAAAAGATGGGCTGGTGTTTATAAGTGACACGCGAACCAATGCAGGAGTAGATCATATTTCTGTATTCAAAAAATTATTCAGCTTCGGTGTAGAAGGTGAACGTTTCATTGTGATACAGACTTCTGGAAATCTGGCTACTACTCAAGCAGTGATTGGTCACTTAAAAAATCATCTGGCTCTGGACCAGAAACCCCATCTTTATAGTGTCAATACTATGTTCGAAGTGGCAGAGCTAATAGGACACACCTTAAAACGGGTAATTGCAGATGTGACTACTGACCCTGATGAAGAGAGCAACTACTATTGTAATCTACTGGTCGGTGGACAGATTAAAGGTTCGGCAATGCAGCTTTACCATATTTATCCTCAGGGAAATTTCATTTGCGCTACAAGCGATACTCCTTACTTTCAGATAGGGGAAAGTAAATATGGTAAACCAATTCTGGACCGCGCATTATCTTATGATATGCCGCTGGATGAAGCATTTCGTTGCAGTCTGATTTCTTTTGATTCTACCTTACGTTCAAATGTCTCTGTGGGAATGCCACTAGACTCACTCGTTTACCGTAAAGACAGCTTACATATACCATTAGGTAAACGTATTTATAGTGAAGATCCGTATTTCGAACATATCAGCAAGCAATGGTCAGATGCTTTACGCCGAGGTTTACAAAACTTACCTAAACCGACAGATGACTACTGGTTATAAAATTTAAAAATAGTGGCATAATATATTTCAATTCATAAATATAAAGACTACAAAGTGATACAGTTATGTTATGCCAGCAAGACCACTTCGCCTTCTGATTATTTACTTATGGATTTAAGAGAAATTCTTTCAGAAGCCCAATCATTTAATGCTCTTAATAGTATTAACGGTGTGCTTTTCTATGCAGATCAGTACTTTTTCCAGTGCTTGGAAGGCGAGCGTGAGCAGGTGCTTGATCTGTTTGAAAGAATTAAAGAAGATCAGCGCCATCAGGAAATTATAGAGTTTGGTGTACATCCAATCAGCGAGCAGAATTTTGATGGATGGGCAATGAAATTTGTACGTCGTAATAGTGAAGTAAGCGAGTTTTTTCAAAAACTCGGCCATTTACATTTTAGTCCGACTAAACTTAACCAGCAGAATTTAAATGATTTTCTGCATATATTGACTAAAGCAAGACAAGAAACCCAAGCCTGAGCTTGGGTTTTTAGTTTACTTAAGTATGCGCTTTGGTCTGTTACTTAGCCGGCAAAGCAGTTCATAGCCAATAGTCCCATTAGCTTCGGCTACTTCATCGACCAGACGCTGTTTGCCCCAGAGCTCTACCTGTGTGCCTAAAGTCACAGTCAAACCGCTTACATCCACCGCAATCATGTCCATAGAAACTCTTCCGATGACTGGCGCTGGCTTATTGTTAATCATGACATAATTTGGTTTTATAAAAGCACGTGGATAACCGTCACCATAACCAATAGATACGATAGCAATTTGCATATCTTGAGAGGCCACAAAAGTAGAGCCATAACCTACCGCTTCACCTGTCTGGATCTGATTTAATGCAATGATTGCTGCATCAAATGTCATCACCGGCTTCAAGTCAAGCTCATAAGCAGACTTATCAGCAAAAGGTGAAGCCCCATAAAGCATAATACCAGGACGAACATAATCAAAATTTAGCTCTGGCCACTTAAAAATTGCAGCAGAATTACAACAGGAGGCAAGTACAGGATCACAAGCCTCTTTAACTTGCAAGAATTGAGTTTTTTGTTGTTCATTCAGGGGATGATCAGCATCAGCATTTGCAAAATGCATGGCTAGCACACAGCTAAAGCCTTCAGCCTTTAAGGAGTTAATAATCTCGATAATCTCAGGAACTTTAAAACCTAAGCGGTTCATACCACTATTCAGTTTTACCCAGACTTTCAGATTTTTTGTAATATACTCTTCTTTACGGGCTTTTAACCAATCTAGTTGTGCTGATTGATGTATAACGCATTCAAGACCGTACTGAATAACGCTATCCATTTCCTCTTCAGAAAATATCCCTTCAATTAAGGTAATCGGTTGCTGATAACCTAATTCACGTATTTCCAGCGCCTCTTCTAGACAGGCAACACCAAAGTTATCCGTTGAACTTAAGGCTGCAAGACAGTCTTTGATTCCATGTCCGTAAGCATTGGCTTTAACCATACTAACGATTTTAGCAGTTGGGGCAAGTTGTTTAACACGGTTTAAATTATATTGCAGAGCCTGACTGTCAATATAAACTGTTGCTTGACGCACCCTGGTTACTCCTTGAGGGATTACAAATGCTGAGCTAATACAGTGAGTGCTGTATTAGTGAGTTGAATAGATATACTTAAAGACATCTGTTTAAAGATAATCAATAGCTGATCATATTGGTTATTATTGTATTCCTATCATTTAAAAATAGACATAAATACTAATTAATTTATTAAAGGCTAATCACAGAAGTGTTACTTATTTAGTGCTAATTTACATAATATTAAGAGATTACTTGGGTAAAAATCTACTCACATCAGCTTATAGTCATAATATAATGTGTAATAAAGATATTAGTTTATAGTGAGTATGGATTTATTTTATAAAATAACAGGTTAATCTATTATGTGCACAGTAGGGGAAATGATTAAATGCTGAGTTAAAGTACAAGCTGATTGTGGTAAGCCTGATAAAGATTTTAAGTCAGAAAAGGTGAGTATAAGTAAATAGTAGCCCATAGAGCAGCGTCTAAAAAATTTTGCAGTTAATTATAATAAGCTCAGCAAATATTTGAGTAGGTTGTGAATTTATAAGAAGAATTAAATAGGTTTATCAAACAGAAAATGCCTAAACTCATTAAAATTGCACAAAAATTGAAAGCTGCACTAGGGCTAGGGTTTAGCATAATAAGTGAAGCTGAATCCTTAACTTATACAGAAATTAAGGATTTTTAAGTATCTATTCCTCATCATCAAACTGATTATAATATTCAGGAGAAAGATTACTAAAACGGGTATATTGGCCTTCAAAAGCTAGACGTACACTGCCAATTGGACCGTTACGTTGCTTTCCAATAATAATTTCAGCCGTGCCCGCTTCTTTAGATTCTTTGTTATATACTTCATCGCGATAAATAAACATAATCAAATCGGCATCTTGTTCAATTGCACCGGATTCGCGTAAGTCTGACATTACCGGACGTTTATTAGGTCTGTTTTCCAAAGAACGGTTAAGCTGTGACAGGGCAATAACCGGGCACTGCATCTCTTTAGCTAAAGCTTTTAAGCTTCGCGAAATTTCGGAAATCTCGCCGACACGGTTATCTCCCATGCCTGGAACTTTCATCAGTTGTAAATAATCGACCATGATACAGCCAAGTTTACCACCATGCTGTTTAGCTATTCGGCGTGCTCGTGCCCGTAATTCCGTTGGAGGCAGGGCAGAGGAGTCATCTATATACAAATGCTTTTCTTGTAACTGTAAAATAGTACCGGTGACTTTAGACCATTCATCCCCATCGAGCTTACCCGAACGTAAATGACCCTGATGCACCTTGCCGTATGATGAAATCAGACGCATAGCAATTGAGTCTGCGGGCATTTCCATAGAAAAAACCAGTGCAGGCAAATTACAGTTAAATAGGACACTTTCGACCAGATTCATGGCAAAAGTAGTTTTACCCATTGAAGGACGAGCTGCAACAATAATCAGATCACCAGACTGCATGCCGTAAGTCTTATTATCAAGCTCAATGAACCCGGTAGATAAACCTGTCAGGCTTCCTTCAAGTTTAGAAAGTTCATCAAGCTTGGTAATTACTTCAGCCGTAACCGTACTAATCGACTTAGGTCCAGAGTCTTTTTTATTGTTGTTATGCTGCTCGGCAATAGAAAATATATTGGTTTCTGCTAGATCCAGAATCTCACTGACACTGCGACCTTTAGTGTCATAGGCATTTTGCAGAATTTCAGTGCTGATTTTAATCATGTTGCGTAGAGTCGCAAATTCTTTGATTTTAGCAGCGTAAGTTTCTAGGTTATAAAAACTAGATGGCGAATCTGCCATTAATTGCATTAAATACTCTTCACCGCCTACAGCATCAATCAGATTTTGTTTTAGCAGCCAGTCATTGACCAGTACTGCATCATAAGGCGAATTTTCCTGAGCAAGCTTTTCAATAGCCCTAAAAATATATTTATGGCGAGTAGCATAAAAATCATTTTCTTTTAAAACATCACCAACCTGTTCAAAAGATTCAGCAACAGTCATCAGCGCCGCAAGTACAGCCTGTTCAATCGCTAAATTATGCGGAGGCGTACGAAATTCTTTAAGCTGAGCTGTTTCAGTGGCTTTATTTTCCAGTAGTGTGGGATTAAGGATGGCCTTGGCACTTGCCTGTGACATATAAAGTCCTGATTTTTATAAAACAAAAAATGAAGAGATGACTTTCAATTCAGGTTACTTATCTTAATGCAAAACAGCAGAAAAAAACGCTCAAATCGAAAATTCAATTAAAAAAATAAAACTGTAGAATCAATAAAAAATTTAAGAATAAAAAAAGCATGCCAAAGCATGCTCTTTTTACTGCAGAGAATTACTCGGATACGATAGTAACCAGAACTTCAGCAGTTACGTCATGGTGCAACTGAATAGCGATGTTGAATTCACCAGTGTTGCGAAGTGCGCCGTTTGGAAGGCGAACTTCAGCACGGTCAACTTCAAGACCAGCATTAGTCAGTGCATCAGCGATATCACGAGTACCAATAGAACCGAACAGTTTACCTTCATCACCAGCTTTCGCAGTAATTACAATATTAACTTCATTCAGTTGGTCAGCGCGTGCTTGAGCAGCAGCTAAAATATCAGCTTCTTGTTTCTCAAGTTCAGCACGACGAGCTTCAAAAGCAGAAGTGTTAGCTTCAGTTGCAGCAACAGCTTTACCCTGAGGGATAAGAAAGTTACGGCCATAACCTGCTTTTACAGAAACTTTATCGCCTAGCTTACCTAGGTTTTTAATGCGTTGTAATAAGATAACGTCCACAGATCACCTCACTTATGGTTGTCAGTGTAAGGGATCAAAGCCAAATAACGAGCTTGTTTAATAGCAAGCGCTAATTGACGTTGATAACGAGCCTTAGTACCAGTGATACGGCTAGGAACAATCTTGCCGTTTTCAGTGATGTACTGTTTTAAAGTATCGATATCTTTGTAGTCGATGTACGCAACGTTCTCAGCTGTAAAGCGGCAGAACTTGCGACGACGGTAAAAACGTGCCATTGATGTTCTCCTTAAGCTTCAACAGAATCTTGATTGTGTTGTGCTTCTTCACGTTGAGCTTTACGCGCACGTTTTTCTTCAGCACTTTTAGCCAATAAAGACTCTTCAGTGATTGCGTTTTCACGACGGATGATAACATTACGAATAATTGCGTCGTTATAACGGAATAATTCTTCTAATTCATCAAGAGTCGTTTGACCACATTCAACATTCATTAAAATGTAGTGCGCTTTGTGAATCTTGTTAATCGGGTAAGCCAGTTGGCGGCGGCCCCAATCTTCTAAACGGTGAATTTGACCATCAGCTTCTTTGATGTGAGTCAGGTAACGTTCTACCATACCCACAACTTGATCGCTTTGGTCTGGGTGTACCAGAAGTACGATTTCGTAGTGACGCATTGTCAGCTCCTTACGGTTTAAACAGCCCCTGAATTATGGTATCAGAAGCAAGGAGTCTCGATTTCTAGTCGAGCCGCATAAATTGCGAAGCGGCAATTATAGGGAAAAACCAAACCAAAGACAAATGCTTTTCAAGAATAGCGCCAGAAAGTGGGAAACCAAGTACATATCATCTACGAGAGTGGCTTACAGACAACCACTCTGTATTGACTAAAAGATAGGGAAATGAGGAGCAGAGGACACTGAAGTAAAACTGAAGCTCAGGCTGACAATCGTAATCAGAGTAACTGAAAATAAGAAGAAACGCTTTGCCCAGAGCTGGTCATTTTCAGCCTTCAGGCCAATCAGACCAATGTAAAACCAGTAAATGCACAGAAGGTTTAAGATAACCAAATACAGCCAGTTGGTATAGCCATAGATGAATAGGGCATTCATGGCAATACTGAATAGGACGATATAAATCAGGGATTCAATCTTGGTGCGTAGAATAGAACGTGCTACAGGTAAAATAGGAATACCTGCATTTTTATAATCATCAAAACGGTAGATTGCAATTCCCCAGGAATGAGGCATTTGCCAGAATGCATAACCTGCGAAGATGAGTAAGGCGGCCAAGTCAAATTCATTGGTTACTGCTGTATAACCAATCACCGGAGGACTTGCTCCAGAAATACTGCCAATTAGTGTCTGATGGATACTGGTACGTTTGGTCCAGAGACTATAGAAGCCTACATACACCACGAAACCAACCACAGCAAATGCAAAGGCATAAGTGTTCACCCAAAACCATAGTATGCTAAAACCGATTACTCCCAAAACCAGTGCATATAACATGGCAACAGGTACAGAAACAGTTTTTTTTACAAGAGCACGATTTTGAGTGCGTTGCATTTTCTGGTCGATGTCTTGGTCAATGATATTATTGACGACACAACCTGAGGCAACAACAAGCGTTGTACCGATAAGGGTTAAAAAAAGCAAAAGGAAATCTACAGAGCCTTGGGCGGCTAATAAAAAGCCGCCCAAGGTGGTAATGAAATTACCGAAGAGAATTCCTGGTTTGGTCAGGAATAGATACTTTTTCAGCATGACGACCAGTTTAGATCATCATGTTGAAGTGAAGGTAATTCATAATCCATACCGAGCCTACAAGTAAAATTGCAATACATAAGACAGTATAGATAAAAGCAATTACGTTCCAGCGCTGTTCTGAAGAGGCATTCATATGTAAGAAGAATACCAGCTGAACAAGCACCTGTGCAGCAGCAGTAATGGCAATTACAGTAACCAGTAAGCCACGTTCAAATCCACCACTCATCACCATCCCGAATGGGATGATGGTCAGAATTACGGATAGGATAAAGCCGATCGTGTATTGCTTGAAATTACCGTGCGCTGCACCAGCAGAGTTATGATCGTGACTCATTAGAGAACTCCCATTAAGTAAACTACGCTGAATACACAGATCCAAACGATGTCAAGGAAGTGCCAGAACAAGCTTAGGCAAGCCAGACGACGCATATTTGGAAGAGTCAAACCATTTTTCTTGATTTGAATCATCAAAATGATCATCCATACCAGACCTGAAGTTACGTGGATACCGTGCGTACCGACCAGCGTAAAGAACGAGGAAAGGAAAGCACTGGTGGTTGGGCCGTAACCTTCATGAACTAGATGATTGAATTCATATAGTTCCATACCGATGAACGACGCACCAAAAAGCCATGTAACTGCAAGCCAGGCAATAACCTGACCCACATTTTTCTTGTATGAAGCAAGTACAGCAAAACCAAAGGTTACTGAAGAGATCAGAAGGGCGAAGGTTTCAGTTAAAACAAAACCAAGAGAATCGCCAAACAGATCTCCTGCACTTGGAGTACCCGGTGGAACATGACTGCTTAATACAGCGAACGCGATGAAGAGTGTACCGAATAAAATCAAGTCACTCATCAAGTAGGTCCAGAAACCAAAGACAGTGATATCAGTATCATCGTGATGATGATGTTCATCATGTCCATGGTTGTCGTGATGAAGTACTTCAGCCATATCCTTAGTCCTTCTTCAAGTGTTTTTCAAGTAAAGCATAACGTTCATCTTCGATACGCTTAACTTCAGCTGCAGGTACATAGTAGTCCACTTTCTTAGTAAATGAACTCACGATGAAGCTAATAATAGCAGCAGCGAAGGTAATGAATACTAACCACCAGATATGCCAGATCAATGCAAAGCCCATAACTGTAATAAACATTGCAATTACAAAGCCGGCAGCACGGTTAGTTGGCATATGGACATCTTCATAACTCGTTGGACGAGCATATGCCACACCATTCTCTTTGTCTGTCCAGAAACGGTCAATACCGTTACCTTCTGGCAGGTGAGCAAAGTTATAAAATGGGGCAGGAGAAGATGTAGACCATTCAAGTGTGCGGGCATCCCAAGGGTCGCCAGTCAGGTCCAGATTGTCATTACGCTGTAAGAAACCAACGATAATTTGCATCAGGAAGCAAGCGATACCGATAGCAATCATGACAGCACCGAACATTGCAATAGTTACATACGGATCCCAGTCTGGATTGTCATATGTGTTCAGACGACGAGTCATACCCATGAAACCTAGGATATAAAGTGGCATGAATGCAAAGTAGAAACCAAAGAACCAGAACCAGAATGCAGCTTTACCCCAAGTTTCATTAAGTTTCCAGCCAAACATTTTTGGCCAGTAATAAATGATACCTGCGAACATTGCAAATACAACACCACCAATAATTACGTTATGGAAGTGAGCAATCAGGAATAGTGAGTTGTGAACCAAGAAGTCTGCTGGTGGAACCGCCATCAGTACACCTGTCATACCACCAATACCAAAGGTAACCAGGAAGCCTAGAGTCCATAGCATTGGCGTTGTATAGGTAATGCGGCCCTTGTACATGGTGAACAACCAAGAGAAGATTTTCACACCAGTCGGGATCGCAATAATCATGGTCATGATACCGAAGAACGCGTTAACGTTGGCACCTGCACCCATGGTAAAGAAGTGGTGAACCCATACAACAAAAGACAGTACGGTAATTGCTACAGTTGCATACACCATCGATTTATAGCCGAATAGTGCTTTGCGGCAGAATGTTGCAACAACTTCCGAGTAAATACCAAATGCTGGCAGTACCAAGATGTATACTTCTGGGTGACCCCAAGTCCAGATCAGGTTCACATATAACATTGGGCTACCACCCATGTCATTAGTGAAGAAATGGAAACCGAAGTAACGGTCCAGAGACAGCATTGCAATGGTTGCAGTCAGTACAGGGAAAGCAGCAATAATCAGTACAGAAGTACATAGTGCAGTCCAGGTAAAGATCGGCATATCCATCAGTTTCATGCCAGGTGCACGCATCTTAATAATAGTAACAAAGAAGTTAACACCAGTAAGAAGCGTACCTAAACCAGAAATCTGGAGTGCCCAGATATAGTAATCTACACCTACGCCAGGCGAGTATTCGATACCTGACAGCGGAGGATAAGCCATCCAGCCTGTAGCGGCGAATTCACCAATTGCCAGCGAAGCCATCATCAAGCCAGCTGCGCCCGCGAAGAGCCAGAAGCTTAAAGAGTTAAGCAGTGGGAAAGCAACGTCTCGTGCACCAATTTGTAGAGGTACGGAGATATTCATCAAGCCTACAACTAGACCCATCGCTACGAAGAAGATCATGATCACGCCATGCGCGGTGAAAATCTGGTCGTAGTGCTCCGGATGCAAATAACCTTCACCACCACCTCTAGCAAGGAACTGCTGAAGACGCATCATGATCGCATCGGCAAAGCCACGCAGCAGCATGACAACAGACACGATGATATACATGATACCAATTTTTTTATGGTCTACTGATGTGAACCATTCGTTCCACAGGTAGCCCCATTTTTTGAAATAGGTTAGTCCTACGACAAGCGCCAGACCACCTAGTACCATCAATGCAACTGTAACCAACACGATTGGATCGTGCGGAATTGCATCAAAACCAAGCTTACCAAACATGTCTTATTCCTCTACAGAAGCAGTCGCATGTTCAACATTTGCATGAGATGCACCAGTATGCTCGGCACCCGCTTGCGCTGAGTGGTCTGCACCGTGGTAGTTGCTCATGTATTTGTTAATCACTGATTCGAACAATTTAGGCTCAACTGAAGAATAGTAAGTCACAGGATGTGGCTTAGTCGGGTAAGTACCCTCAGCTTCAAGTTTTGCCGCTTCCGCTTTCTCTTCTGGAGTTACAGCACGTGCAACAATCGATTCAATTTGATGTTTTGCCCGATTACCATCACGTAAGGTTGCAAATTCAGCTTGGTCTAGAATACCTTTTTGAATTGCTTCTGGATTTACAGAAGTACCATTACCTGCTTTAACCGCAGCAACCCACTGATCAAACTCTGGTCGAGTGACACTGTATGCCAAGAAACGCATTTGCGAGAAACCGTAACCTGAGTAGTTGGCAGAGAAACCGCGGTATACACCAGTTTCTTCAGCTAATACATTCAGATGAGTCTGCATTCCCGCCATTGCATAGATCTGACCTGCTAACTGCGGAATGAAGAATGAGTTCATTGTAAAGTTAGACGTCAGGCGGAAGCTTACTGGTGTATCTACTGGAAAGCGTAATTCATTTACTGTTGCAATATTCTGCTCTGGATAAATGAACACCCATTTGAACTGTTCTGCAATCACTTGCACGTTCAATGGCGCTTGCTCAGATTCTATAGGACGGTATGGGTCATACTTGTGTGAACCCACCCAAGTCAACCAAGCTAGAATACCAATAATAATAACAGGGATACCCCAAACTACAACTTCAATCGTAGTAGAGTGCGCCCATGTAGGTTTATAGTCTGCATCTTTATTTGACGCGTGATATTTCCAACCAAACCATAAAGCCATGATGATTGATGGAATCACCACAAGCAACATCAGATAGATTGCTGTCATCATCAGGTTACTTTGACCTGCAGCAACTGGACCTTTAGAGTTTAGAAGTACTAGATCACCACCACACCCGGTTAGGAGTACGGCAAGCGTTGATAAAGACAATACAGCTAAAATTGTTTGTCTCATTTTACAACCTCGGTGAAGAGTCCCATTACTAAATAAATATGGGATAGCGATTAAAGTGCCGCATCAGTTAAACAACAGCTTCTGGATTGAAGAAATCATTTTTTACCGGGCACCGCTACGTTGTAGGGCATTATGCCTTATATCAACAAACTAAGCTACACATAAAGTGGCTTTAAATTACTGTAAAGAAAACTGATTTTTTTGGTCGGGATTGGTTTTTTCGTATTAAAAAATCAATATTTTCAAAGTGGTGAAAAATTAAAAGGGTAAATCCATTTACCCCTGTGAATGACTACTTAGTACGTTTAATAACCTTGGTTTTGGCGATCATATCATGTAAGGTTTGTCTTTTTTGTCCTAAAGCAAATAAAGCATCAATAATTGCAATAAAGGGCACTACTGTCAGTGTAAGCAAGATTACCAGGACACTTCTCAATAAAAAAACACGGGTTAAATTTACTTTACCAGAAGTGTTAGCGTCTACAATCTGGATATTAGCCAACTTTTTACCAATACTTTGGCCTGTCCGGGCGAGTAACACAGCCTGGATCACAAGCATAATAAGCATATACACCAGCATTGCCTGCCATGCTTCAGCTGGAATAAGTGCAAGAAACTGGTTTTGAAGGTCTATAGCCTTCGTTGTGCTATCTGCAGACTGCATTTGTGCCTGAATGCGTGTGAGCTCAGTCATCTGGGTAGGGGTAAGGAAAAAAGAAGGTAGGGCTGCTATAGGTAGCCACAACATGAGATCAATTACTTTTGCCAGTATTCTTGAGCCGATTGAAGCCTGCTGCTCTGCGACCTTAGGTTTATTTTGTACATGAGTTTTCTGGATCACAGGATTATTAAATACAGGCTGGGCTGAAGAAGACTGGTAGCCTGCCGGCTCATAACTCAGTTTTCCCTGTGTAAGTTCACCTAATGCTTTCCATTCGGTCATACCTTCATGCCAAGCTAAGTCAGTCAACAAAACCTGCTGACTGGCAAGCATCTGATTGACTTGTTCTAGAGTATACGGGCCTGCCTGTTGATTATTTCTAGCCAAATAAATCTGCATAAATTTTGAATCTCGAATACCTGAAATAAATGAAACAAAAAAGAAAAATATACACTCAAACTTTTCTGCATATATTTAAAGACATCATTAAATATCTTTAATTCATCTGCTTTATAACATATTGCTCTAAATAACTAGTCAAATTTGTCTGTAAACAGGGGAATACGCAGATTTTAAAAGTGAAGTAGCTGTAATCTTTTTATATTAAACCACATTGGAGGAACTTGGAAATCTTAAATATGAGATAGCTGAAAGCTTAAATTTGACTAAGCGAAAGCAGCTTAAAGTAGAGTGAGGCAAAACGGATTATAACTAAAAAAATTAAGCCTGATGGATCAGGAATAATGAGTTTTAAGAATATATTAGTATTTTATATAAGTGCAGCTAAACATCTTGGAGCTTATACAAAATATTTTAAAAAGTCATATTTTATCAAATGGATAAGTTAAACAGAATAGAATCTATAACAAGGCAGGCCAGTGTTTCTGGCAGTAAACGATAAAGATATTTTAATTTCCGGATTTGGACACCAACGGCAGCTTAGAAGCCAAAAAGTCTAATTGCAAAATAAACAGGGATTATAATTACTTAATAATCCCGATTTAATTTAGTTGTTATTAATTAGGCAGCTTAGTTTGCTAGTCTGAAATAGGAATAGCTGACATTTTTATCTTTATAGACATCATAACTTTTTTGTTTAAAGTCAGAAACCCAACTGTTACCGCTATAGCCAGCTATATGACCATATTGATGTTTCTGGGTACGATGAATTATATAAATATCGCCTTCTTTAGGATGGTCAAAAGAGGGTTTAATTTCACGATAACCCAGAGAAAGCAAAGTATTTCCCCAGTCTGAAGCTGCAACAGGATGAGACTGTATTTTGGCACCAGCAGATTGCAATGCAACTCGAATACTTTTAGCGCATTTACTGGTACTGGATTGACGAGTAATACTCTTTAATTTATTGGTGAAAGTATTAAGGTCAAAATAATCTGAAACCATACCTCGGACACCACCGAATGGACCTGAGTGGGGAGTAGAAGACTCTACAATAACCTGTGGCTGAGGCGTAGAATGTAAATAAGACGTATCAGAAAGAGAATAATCGTAAAGCATTTAGAACATAAGATAACTTAAGACGGCAGTATAAATAACACAATTATCTTATAAATAACACGAATGTAATATTTTGAAATATTATTACATTACAGTTAATCAAAGTTTTCTATTTTTAAAGGGAAGAAGCCAAACTAGAAATCTTGATGTAAATTAGATTGAAAATTAACTTTCTAGTATCCTATTGAATTTTGTAAGAATGACTATTTTCCGGATATAAATAAAATTTTTGGTTAAAATGTGAGCTTTTGTGATAAGTTGTTATATAAATTACTTGTTGTTTTAGAGGTGTAAATGTAAACTTCGTCACAGTTAAAGAACTTTTAAGTTTATTGCCCATACTCAATGTATGGGTATTTTTTTTGAAAGTTGAATGAGTGGGTTTAAATTTTAATTTTTAAAGAAAGAACATGATTAAGTAGTCATTTTTATTTGATCTAAACTTTTAATATAGTGAAAATTATGGAAAGAATTCATACAGAACAGCCACTAAGCCTTTACCTGACAGAGTCTTATAAGGGCGTAACTAAGACTAATTTGCACATCCTGCCGGGTAGCCAAGAAAGTTTTTCGCTCAATGAACTGTATGAAAAATCTAAAAAATTCGAGGACGAACTTAAAGCTGAAGAGAATGAAGTAGTAAAGTTCCAAAAGAAAATGATCATTTTAATCTGGGCTTTTTTCATCATCATCGGGCTTCTTGTGACGTTAAGCTATTAGATTAAAAATTATAAATAACCATAGAAATTCATAACTTTCATTAAAGTAATTTTAAAATATCATCACAGTTTGATTGTCTGTCCCTATAAAGTTGCGTCCAGTGAAAGTAACCAATTTCTACCTATCTAAATTATTTATTTACTTTTAATAAGACTGCTTAAACTGGTGCTAATTGTAATAAAAAAGGCCCTGTTGGGCCTTTTTTATTACATATATTTAAGACTGTTTAATTTTTTCTTCAGCAAGGAAGAACCAGGTATCCAAAACAGAGTCCGGATTAAGTGAAACCGACTCGATACCCTGTTCCATTAACCATTTCGCCAGATCTGGATGGTCGGAAGGGCCCTGTCCACAAATCCCTACATATTTGCCTGCTTTACGACAAGCATGAATAGCCATAGACAATAGGGCTTTAACTGCTGGGTCACGTTCATCAAACAGGTGGGAAACAATACCAGAGTCACGGTCCAGACCAAGAGTAAGCTGTGTTAAATCATTAGAACCGATAGAGAAGCCATCAAAATGTTCAAGGAACTGCTCAGCCAAAAGTGCATTGGTTGGTAATTCACACATCATGATTACTTTAAGGCCATTCTCACCACGTTTAAGTCCATTCTGAGCTAGTAGTTCAATAACACGTTTTGCTTCAGTAACAGTGCGTACAAATGGAATCATGATCTGGATGTTAGTCAGACCCATTTCATCACGTGCTTTCTTAAGTGCACGGCATTCCAGCTCAAAACAGTCACGGAAGTTGTCAGAAACATAGCGGCTTGCACCACGGAAGCCCAGCATCGGGTTTTCTTCTTCCGGTTCATATAATTTGCCACCAATCAGGTTGGCATATTCATTTGACTTGAAGTCGGACATACGGACAATAACAGGCTTGTCTGCAAATGCAGCTGCAAGTGTTGCAATTCCTTCGACCAGTTTCTCTATATAGAATTCAACTGGAGAAGAATAGCCTGCTGTACGTGCCATAACTGCTGCACGGGTTTCACGTGGCAGGCTGTCGATATTAAGCAGGGCTTTAGGGTGCACACCAATCATGCGGTTAATGATAAACTCTAGGCGAGCAAGACCAATTCCTTCATTTGGCATTTGTGCAAAATCAAAGGCACGGTCTGGGTTACCCACATTCATCATAATCTTGAATGGAAGCTTCGGCATAGATTCGATTGAGTTACGCTGGACTTCAAAGTCGAGCGCACCTTCATAGATGAAGCCAGTATCACCTTCAGCACATGAGACGGTAACTTCCTGACCATCTGCCAGTACTTCAGTCGCATTACCGCAACCTACAATGGCAGGAACACCAAGTTCACGTGCAATAATTGCTGCGTGGCAGGTACGCCCACCACGGTTGGTAATAATGGCAGCAGCACGTTTCATGACTGGTTCCCAGTCAGGATCGGTCATATCTGATACCAGAACATCGCCTTCTTGTACTTTGTCCATTTCTTTTATGGAAGTTACAATACGAACTTTACCTGAACCGATACGCTGGCCAATAGAGCGGCCTTCACAGATCACGCTACCACGCTGTTTTAGCAGATAACGTTCCATTGTGCCCACATCTTGACGGCTTTTCACGGTTTCAGGACGTGCCTGAACAATATAAAGCTGGCCATCATCGCCATCTTTTGCCCATTCAATATCCATTGGTGAGCCATAATGCTCTTCAATGATAAGGGCCTGTTTAGCCAGTTCATGTAATTCATGATCATTCAGTGCAAACTGCTGGCGTTCCTGTTTTTCAACATCGACCACAACTACTGAGTTACCGGCAGAACCTTCATCACCATAAATCATTTTCTGGTGCTTGGAGCCAAGGTTGCGACGTAAGACCGCATGCTTGCCGCCTGTTAATAAAGGTTTAGACAGATAAAATTCATCAGGGTTTACTGCACCCTGAACAACCATTTCGCCTAATCCATAAGAAGCAGTGATAAATACAACATCACGGAAACCAGATTCGGTATCAAGTGTAAACATTACACCTGCAGCACCTGTCTCTGAGCGAACCATACGTTGAATACCAGCAGAGAGCGCAACTAAGCTGTGTTCAAAACCTTGGTGCACACGATAAGCAATGGCGCGATCATTAAAGAGAGAAGCAAAAACTTCCTTGATAGCAATCAGCACATTGTCAATACCACGAATATTCAGGAAGGTTTCCTGCTGGCCTGCAAATGATGCATCTGGTAAATCTTCGGCAGTCGCAGAAGAACGAACGGCAACCGCGATATCAGGGTTGCCGTTTGAGAGAGCTGCAAAAGCTTCACGAACTTCTTTTTCTAATTCTGCAGTAAGTGGAGTGTCAACAATCCATTGACGAATTTTAGCTCCGGTTTCGGCCAGCGCATTAACATCATCAACATTTAATTGAGCAAGTTCAGCTTGAATCTTGGCGTTCAGGCCGCTCTGTTCGAGAAATTCACGATAGGCAGCAGCAGTTGTAGCAAAACCACCAGGTACCGATACACCAGCATTGGATAAATGGCTGATCATTTCACCCAAAGATGAGTTTTTCCCACCCACGAGTTCAACGTCGTGTTTCCCTAGTTTTTCCAGACCGATTACGCGCGCTTCCAAAGTTGTTACTCCACTTTTGCTGTATTAATCACTATCTTGGCATGAAATTATCTTAAAGCGCTTAGGTTTTTGATTTTACTAAGCGACAGTCATGTAAGATCGGTTTACTATAAAGATTATATAGTACTAAGACAAATGTTTGAGGAGAATTTTAATGACAGAAGGTAAACAAATTAAGCGGAGTGTGTTTTTTATTTCTGATGGCACTGCGATCACCGCTGAAACCTTAGGTCACTCCTTATTAGCCCAGTTTCCGCATGTTGATTTTGATATACACATTATCCCTTATATCACTACTGAAGAAGCTGCAACTAAAGTCGTCGAAGAAATTAATACCCGTGCAGATCGGGAAGGCGAGCAGCCTTTGGTATTTGATACGCTAGTTGACCCTAACGTACGTGATATTATTAATACGGCTAATGCAGTAAATCTGGACGTATTTGAGGGCCTTATCAGTAAGCTTTCCGATGTACTTGGCACACCTCCAACGACTTTGGTCGGGCAAACGCACGCTGTAACAGATTCTGAATCTTATAAAGCGCGTATTGATGCAGTACATTTTGCCTTAGATAATGATGATGGAGCACGTACCCGTCATTATGATAAAGCTGATCTTATTTTAATTGGAGTTTCCCGTTCAGGGAAAACACCTACTTCAATTTACCTGTCGCTCCAGTTTGGTATCAGGGTAGCAAACTATCCATTGACTGAAGAAGATCTGGACGATAACCGCTTACCAGCAGTACTTAAAGCACATAAGCATAAATTATTTGGATTGATGATTGATGCAGAGCGGCTAGTTGCCATTCGTACTGAACGTAAGGCTAATAGCCGCTATGCAAGTTTTAGCCAGTGCCAGATGGAATTACGTGCGGTAGAGGGAATTTATATTTCTGAAGGAATTAAATACCTGAATGTCTCAGAAATGTCGATTGAAGAAATTTCTACCCGTATTTTACAGATGACTGGACTTAAACGCCGTATTGGATAAATGTGTTACACAGCAGTATGACAGAACTCATACTGCTATTTTGTATAAAGACTTTTAGCTTGTTAAAATGTAAATCATTAAAGTGAGCAGCAATGTTAAAGAAAATTTTACTCGCAAGTTTACTGAGCCTTTCTTTTTCAAGTTACGCACAAACTCTGAGTCAATTTGAAAGTGGATTGCTCAAGCAGTATCAGCAAACTGAGATAAATAGCCGTATAGATGCAGATCAGTATAATCAGCAAATAGCCGAAGCTATACAGAAACAGTTGCTCAGCAATCTTGCAAGCTTTAATTATTCGTTTAAACAGCTGGTTGATGCAGGTAAATTGTCTATTAATTATAGTCCTGACAAAAAATTAAAATTTTATAGTTTTGATATTTCATCGGGTGGCACCATGCGTGAATTTGAGACTTGGGTACAGATCAATTCAGGAAAGCGTATTATGACCCAGCAAGTACCAACTGCCAGCCTGGTTCAGAATGTCTATCAAACAAACTTTAAAAATATGACTGTCTATTTAGTGCATGATATCGTCATTGGAAGCAGTCGTGAAGGTGCTTATAGTATTCAGGCGTTGCAACTTTCTCGGCAAAAACTTCGCCCTGTACAGATCTTCGAGACAAAAACTAAAAAGTTAAGTGAAATTACCGTCGAATATGATCGTGCGAATTTCCCTGAAAATCAGCCAGCATTTGAAGATTACCAACAGCTACCGCAGCAATTTATTCGGGTATCAAAAGACCTGAAGTATATTGATATCCGTGTCATTCAGGCATCCGGGAAATTGACTTCACAATATTTGCGCTATGTTAAGGCTGCAACGGCTTACCATTATCAGGGTACAGTGCAGTAAAAATCTTTTGGGTAAAAAAAGAGGCTTTGATTGCCTCTTTTTTATTTATTTTGATTTTAAACATAAGTGCTAATAATTACGTCTATTAGATGTTCGACACCTTCCATACTCTGTATGGAATCGGCATTAATTCTGACCACAGGCCAGGTGATCAGTTTACAGTTATCGCGTTGCAGGGCTATGTAGTAATTATCCGATTTAAAAAACTTTTTATTTTCTGCACCTGTATTTGGTGTCAATTGGCGTCTTAACCACGTTTCTTTAACTTGGGCCTCAAGATGGCGGATAGCCAGCAGACTTTTAATGCGATTATTAAATAAGCGGCGATTTTTGATAATTAACGGATGAGAAATCAGTTTGTGAATATGACTCTGGGTCTTAGGCAAGATAAAATGGGGAGTAATCTGGAAAACTTTAACAAACTGTGCTTTTTGACAGGTATTTTCCAGCTTGCTAACAGTAGCCTGATCGGCACCAATAATTGCAACTTTCAAATCGCTTAAATCATACTGGTCAATATGCTCTGATGAAATAAGCTGGCCACGGAAACTCTCAAAGTCCCGGGCAATATTCTGAAAAATAACCGGTTTATGCGGGTCTTTGGATTTAGTATTCATTTTATGCCTCAATTTTTATTGTTAGGATGCAGCTTTTGATTCTGAAGTTAATTCATATATCCAAGAAGGAATCCGAGGTAAAGCCTTTTCTGGAAGCTTGTCAGTCATACTCACCATTGCATCAACGGGAATATGAAAAAATTTCCTGTCTCGGTTAATGACATTTTTAGCATGCCAGTTAATAATTTGGAACCATGGATTACGTCGTCCTTGTTGTGTACGTCCGCCGATTCGAGTGAATTTATTCATTGCTTGATACAGGTTATCTTCAGGTAAGCCCAGTTTAACAATATTGTCGCGCATTTTATTGATCAGGGGTAAGTAGGCTAAAATACCCAGTACTAAACGCGGATCAACAATGCGAGCTGCCATCTGGCCTAGCTGAATCAGATTTTTATGCATTCCCTGCTGCTCCATGACACTGAAACCTACACCTAGATGCCGTGCTTCATCCGCATTGATCAGCTCAAATGCCTGATGACAGACCGGGTCATCTACCGTATCAAGTAAAAATTTACACAATGCACCATCCAGAGCGACTTCAAGCATTGGGATAACTGCACCAAGAATATAAAAGGGCATATCATCGGCATAGGTATCGAGCCATTCAATAATCAGGCGCAAATTCTTGTTGGGTTTGGGGATATCGCTCTCAAGCATTCCCCAGCGTTTCATCAGTGCCATTTCTGCATTCGCATGGCGTTGTTCTTCAGCATGGAAAATGGCATACATTTCGCGTAGGGTTGCATTAGGTGCTTTTTTTGACATGGCTGAAAATGCCCGTGCACCCACATGTTCGATCCACATCAGATCAGCCATAAAGTCTTTTAGTTTTGGCCATTATTCTGCGGTAATTTTTTCCCGACCTGGCGCATTCCAGTCAATATCGGATAAACACCACTGAGTACTTTTGACCTTTTGCAGCATTTTTTCCAGATCGATAGTTGCCATAGCTGTCTTCCTGTATTTTCTATTTTTTAATAGTGTAGGAAGCTGTAGCACTAAAAGAATAGGCAGAAATGCTTAAACTTGATGGACAAAAAAGTCAATGAAGTAAAGTATTGATTGTTGAATAATTTTTTAGCTAAATTATTGATAATAAAAGAAAGGCTTGTCATTTTAGGACAAGCCTTATCTTTAAATAGAATCTCATTAGGCAGAATGCTTAAGATCCATCAGTAAGCTAAACGTTTCAAGTCGTTTTTGAGTGTCATAAATATCACAGGTAAAAATAAACTCATCAACTTCATAATCATGCAGCAACTGTTCTAAGCCGGCTTTAACAGTAGCAGGGGAGCCAATCTGGCCCATTGCATAAAAGTTACGTACAGAGAGCTGTTCAGCTGGTGTCCACAAGCCATCCATACTTTCTACAGGTGGTTTAAGTTTTAGGCTCTGACCACGAATAAGCCCTAGAACACGCTGATAGGCACTGGTAGCCAGATAGTTTGCTTCTTCATCTGTAGGTGCAACGACGACCGGTACGCCCATAGAAACATAAGGTTTTTCAAGATACTCGGAGGGTTCAAAATTTTCTCTATAAAGCTGAATGGCCTGACCAAGCATACGCGGTGCAAAATGAGAAGCAAAAGAGTAGGGGAGCCCGAGCCTTGCTGCCAGCTGTGCACTGAACAGGCTAGAACCTAATAGCCACACAGGTACATGCGTTCCCTGTCCTGGTGTTGCTACAATTCTTTGTCCGGGTTGAGGTTCTTTAAAGTAGTGCAGGATTTCCTGTACATCCTGTGGAAACTGGTCTTCAGTTTCCTGCCGACCACGACGTAGAGCACGCATAGTTACCTGATCTGTGCCTGGAGCACGGCCCAGACCCAATTCAACCCGATCCGGATATAAGGTCGCTAGAGTACCAAACTGTTCAGCAACGACCAGTGGTGCATGGTTAGGCAACATAATTCCACCTGAACCGACGCGTAAATGCTCTGTATTGGCCAAGAGATATCCGAGCAGAACAGCAGTTGCCGAACTGGCAATCCCGTCCATATTATGATGTTCAGCCAACCATAAACGCTCATAGCCTAGCTTTTCAGCATGTTGGGCTAATTCAAGAGAATGTTCGAGGGAGAAGCGAACGGTCTTGTCATCACGGACAGGAACCAATTCCAGAATAGAAAATCGAGTGTTGGCAAGATTAGGCATTATGATTCCAGATTAAGACAATTACTGAAAAGCATACGACTTTAAACAGGTTTTGTATATCGATAAAAAACGATATAAATACAAAAATAAAAAAAGCATCCGAAGATGCTTAAAGAGATAACTGGGAAATTAATTAATAACGTTTACCATTTTTATAATGACCTAAATGGCGGCCATTATCAGTATAGCGGTTGTTGTTGTAGCGGTAATCATTGTAACGATAACGATTTGAGCTATAACGACGCTCATCCCGGTCATCATAACGACGGTCTTCACTTACACGCTGGCCTAATACTGAGCCGCCGGCAGAACCTAGCGCCGCACCAATATAACCACCATTTGTACCGCCCATATTCTTCCCAACGCTATAACCTGCTCCGGCACCTAGGGCACCTCCAATAATTGCGCCATTACGGTCGCGCTTATTGCTGGAAACCGCAGCACCTGCACCGCCACCTACAGCTGAGCCAATCATTGCTCCTGTTTGTCCACCCATGTGCTGCCCAATTGCGGCACCTACTACACCGCCTAAAGCGGATGTAATTGCAGTATTGGTTGCATTACCTGCATTACCTGCTGTCATACCCATGGCTGAGGTTGCTACAACAGCGATCATTAGAATTTTATAGTTCATGAGTACACCTGTAAATATATCTGAATCTGATTTCTATAGATCAAAATTAATAGTGCAAACCTGACTCAGCATGAAGATAACGTTATGAAATTGTATTTTGCTTATCCTTAATTTATCCGTAATTGTGCATACCCGTCTTATGCATTAAAAAAGCACCCGAAGGTGCTTGAATCTTGACTGCTATTATTAACGGTGACGACGGTATTTTTTATTCCATTGACGAGAGTTATAATAACGGCGGTCATCGTCTTTATCTTTAGCGATTTTATTGCCTAAAGCTGCGCCTCCGGCTGCTCCCAGTGCGGAACCGATCAGGCCACCAGTTGAACCACCCATCTGTTTACCCAGGGCATAACCACCTACACCACCTACACCACCACCAATCGCAGATTCAGTACGGTTACGTTTATTACTCGCTACAGCTGCACCACCTGCACCACCTAGTGCCGAACCAATCATTGCACCAGTGTTACCACCCATATTTCTACCTAATGCTGTGCCTGCTACACTTCCGAGCGCACTTGCTGCTGCAACACGAGTGGTGTTGTCTGCATATGCATTTACAGTCATCATTGATGTAGTTGCTAAGGCTGCACTTAATAAAACTGTATTTAATTTCATTTTGTTCTCCATGTGCTCAGAACTTTTGAGGCTTATGCTTTCGTTGTGAGAAATGTAACAAAACGATTCGTACTAAATATGGAGAGCTGTCTCTGTATTTATAGTGTTTGGTTTCAGCTTTGTATGCTTTCTATTAAAAACGTCTAAAATCACGGCAAATAACTAGATTTTTAAAGCAAATATGGATGAATTCTGAAGATTAGCCTCCATATCTCTAAAAAATTTATAGAGGCAAAGTGTTACCTGCCAATAATGATGTCTTTTAAAAGTCAGAATCGGTACACTATGCGCAATTTTCTGATATGGCAGACTGTTTGATCGCTTTTAACAGTCGAATGCTGTTTGACTTGAGACATATTAAAAGATGAAAGAATCGCTACGTTTACGCCTTGATCAGTTATCTGACCGTTATGAAGAGCTGACCGCACTGCTGGCAGATGCTGAAGTTATTTCTGATAATAAACGCTTTCGCAAGCTGTCCCGGGAACATAGTGATCTAACTGAAATTACCGAAGTTTGGGCCAAATATCGTCAAGCTGAAGCAGATATTGAAACAGCTGAAGCCATGCTTTCTGACCCTGACTTTAAAGAAATGGCTCAGGAAGAAATTAGAGAGAACCGGGCCCTGATAGAGTCACTTGAAAGTCAGCTTAATATTCTGATGATTCCAAAAGACCCAAATGATGCCAATGCCGCATATCTGGAAATTCGTGCTGGAACAGGCGGTGATGAGGCGGCAATTTTCTCTGGTGATCTGTTCCGTATGTATAGTAAATATGCGGAATCATGTGGATGGCGGCTCGAAATTCTCTCTGAGAATGAAGGCGAACATGGCGGTTATAAAGAAATAATCTGTCGTGTCGATGGTGATGGTGTTTATGGCCGCATGAAATTTGAAAGCGGTGCACATCGAGTACAGCGTGTACCAGCCACAGAATCCCAGGGGCGGGTACACACTTCAGCATGTACTGTAGCGATACTTCCTGAAGTAGATGTGGATACCACAGTAGACATCAATCCGGCTGATTTACGTATTGATACTTATCGTGCATCAGGTGCCGGCGGTCAGCACATTAATAAAACGGACTCAGCTGTACGTATTACCCATATTCCTACCGGCACAGTAGTTGAATGTCAGGAAGAGCGTTCGCAGCACAAGAATAAAGCCAAAGCGATGTCACTTCTGGTTTCACGTTTAGAGAATGCTAAACGTGCTGCACAAGAATCTGCCACTTCTGAAATGCGCCGTGATCTGGTGGGTTCGGGCGACCGCTCTGAACGTATTCGTACCTATAACTATCCGCAGGGACGGATGACTGATCATCGTATTAATCTCACATTGTATAAGCTAGATGCCATTATGGAAGGTGATCTAAATGAGCTTTTAGATAGCTTGCATCGTGAATATCAGGCTGATCAGCTGGCAATGCTGGCACAGGAAAATGGCGGCTAATGAAACTTAGTGAGGCCTTGACAATTCGGGGCATACCAGACAGCTATGAACGTCAGGAAAATATCTGGCTACTTGAACATATTCTAAATATAAAAATGTTTGAGTTCAGGTTCCGTCAGGATAAAGAGCTGACGGCCGAGCAGCAGCATGCTTATCTGGCTGCATTGGCTCGACTGGAAGCCGGCGAACCTCTCGCATATATTCTTGGTTCACAGCCATTCTGGACACTTGATCTGAAAGTGACCCGAGATACACTGGTACCACGGCCAGATACTGAAGTACTGGTCGAAACTGTTTTGACGCTGGACTTGCCTGAAGAAACCAAGATGGTGGATTTAGGCACAGGTACAGGTGCCATCGCTCTGGCGCTAGCCTCAGAAAAACCTCACTGGTCGGTTCTGGCTACTGATGTTTATATGCCCACCCTTACAGTTGCCCGTGAAAATGCAGACAAACATGGTTTACAGCAGGTAGAGTTTGCTTGTGGAGCCTGGTTTGCAGCATTGAACCAGTTACCTGAGCCTATATTTGATTTAATCGTATCCAACCCACCCTATATCGATGCAGAAGATCGGCATATGAAAGATCTGGCCACAGAGCCGGTACGGGCTCTCGTTGCGCTTAAGCAAGGTCTGGCTGATTTGGAGACGATTATTGAGCAGGGTAAAAGCTGGTTAAGACCAGAAGGCTGGATTGTACTGGAGCATGGGTATGAACAAGCAAAAGCCGTACGCTCTTTCTTTGAGAATAAAGGGTTTGAGTCGGTTCGTACTGTAAAAGACTATAGTGGCAATGATCGAGTTACATTGGGTCAGCTAATCTGATCGAAACTTATTTATATCGGGGCTTCATTAGGAGCCTTTTATTTACTGGTCATAATTTTGCTAACCTAAGCCTTAGCTTTCTATAAATTTCATCAAGTGGCCTGTTGTTTTTCCGGTATCCTGAGCAGGATAATTACGAAAATTACAGTAGCGGGAAACAATATTTAACGCCATCTCTCAGCCGATAAAAAGTATTGCCATTCTATTTTAACTATTTAAAGCTGTTTTAAGTAGATGACAGAAACTAAAAGAGATTTATATAATTGGTGGTGTTTCAAAAAGTATGCTGAAAAAAAGCAGGTTGGATTTTGATAAAATAGAGAAATGCGAATAACTCTAGAAATCAAGTGTCCAGCCTGCCTAAGTGACAGTATAAAGAAAAATGGCACAAAAGTAGATGGTAAGCAAAATTACCAATGTAAAATATGCAGACGTCAATTTATTGGTGATCATGCTCTCAGTTATCAAGGCTGTCACTCAGGTATCAAAACCAAAATATTACACCTCATGGTGCGAGGCAGTGGTGTCAGGGATATAGCAGAAATTGAAAGAGTAAGTATCGGTAAAGTTCTACGGACACTTAGCCAATCAAAATATCAAC